>NZ_JAUBSX010000024.1:91878-92625 GCF_036704885.1 Microcoleus sp. F4-D5
AATTCACTTAGCCATGCTTGCAAATGACCCAGACTTTGCAGCGTCATCCCTTTGCTGCCGAGAGCAGCGAGATCATAGGGTGCAATTCGCAAAGCAGAATTCAAGGCTGCGAGCGCCTCTGAGTAAGATAGTTTTGCCGCCTCAAATTCACTTAGCCATGCTTGCAAATGACCCAGACTTTGCAGCGCAGTCCCTTTGTTGTTGAGAGCAGCGATATAATCCGGTGCAATAAGTAAAGCAGAATTCAAGGCTGCGAGCGCCTCTGAATAAGATAATTTTGCCGCCTCAAATTCACTTAGCTGTACCTGCAAATCACCCAGAGCTCCCAGCGCAATCCCTTTGTTGTTGAGCGTAGCTTTACTATCGGGAGTTAGAATGAATTCCCGATCGTAAGCTGCAACTGCCTCTAAATATTCCTGTTTTACCTCTGCGTATCGAGCCAACTGAGCATAGTAATTTCCCTCCGATATTGAAATTTTACCAAGCCAAAAATCACTTTTAATCCACAACTCACCTCTAACTGCCAGCAGCGACTCGCATTCCCCGTAACGACTCAGCCGCAACGCTTCATCAAACACCTCTTCCCATTGATCTACACCCGCCTCCCAATCCAAGCGATTAGCATGAAAAATTGCCTCAGCCGCATTCCCCAATTCCCGGTAATGCCCCTCTAATACCATTTTTCTAAAGATGTGCTAGAGATAAAGAATGTAAGATCCAAGACCATCCTGTGAGAAAACCAATGAC
>NZ_JAUBSX010000025.1:0-91407 GCF_036704885.1 Microcoleus sp. F4-D5
GCGATCGTGCCGAGGGTGATACTTATACCTACTCCCTCTCAAATCGTAAATTTTCCACTCCTAAAACAGCAGTTTTTTTGAGTAATATTACTGATTGACAAATGCAATTAAGTCTTAACTTGTCACCAATGGCAATAGTTCGGACTGTTTTTAGATCGAGCGTCTGAAACCCTCGATTTTCCGTTGTTAGCGAACTTGCCGCAGATCCTTGAAACCCTTATTCTACAATTAGCAATCAAAAACTGTCCGCAGTATTATTACAGAAACTTAAAAAATTGGGCGTTGCATATTTGCGGGATGATTTTGAATTTTATCAAAGCTGAAAACCCTTATTTTTTGGGCGTAATCTGAGGGGAACACCACAAGATTCATCCCAAAATTATGCAATGCCTAGCTTCTGCTAGGGCGTTGTTCCTAATAGACTTCACATATAAGTATTCAGGCAAAGGATAAATATCGTAGCGAAGTTTTTGCATAGTCTCTAACCACAAAGAGTCTGATAAACCAATTACTTGAATACTCATTTTTCATGTCAAAAAAAATCGATCTCATGTTCGGTTGAATCGCTTCCGGTAGCTGCATCTGTCAAGTAGGTTAAGTCGGCCCTAACCATACAAAGACTGAACCCATTCCCATTCTTGCCTCAATCCTTCCCTCAAAGAAACCTGTGCCTGATATCCCAATATTTTCTGAGCTTTGGATACGTCAGCGCTAGTATCCCGCGCATCTCCTTTACTCGATTGTAGGTAATTGATGCGAATCGGGCGATCGACAATGTGTTCCATTGTGTGAATAACTTCTGCTAAAGCAACTCGACTTCCCCCTCCTATATTGAAAATTTCGCCCGCAGCTTCTGGAACTTTAGCAGCAGCTACATTAGCAGCAATGCAATCGCTGATAAACGTAAAGTCTCGGGTTTGCTGTCCGTCTCCGTAAATTGAAATCGCTTCGCCGCGCAAAATTGATTTAAAAAATATGTGGAATGCCATATCGGGACGCTGGCGAGGCCCGTAAACGGTGAAATAGCGCAACATGGTTGCCGGAACGCCGAAATTGTGATAATAAAGCGAACACAAACGTTCAGCGGCCAACTTAGTAATTCCGTAGGGAGAAACTGGTTGAGGACAGGCAGTTTCGCGGGTAGGGAAAGTTTCAGCATTGCCGTACACAGAAGAAGAAGAAGCTAGTACAAATCTTTTCAGTTGCGGTGCATCTTTTGCTGCTTCTAAGAGTACCTGAGTTGCATTGATGTTGCGATCGGTGTAGCTGCAGAAACCTTCTCCCCAACTAGCGCGCACGCCTGCTTGCGCTGCTTGGTGATAAATGACTTCTGTATTAGCTAAGAGCGATCGCCAATCCAAAGATAAAATATTGTCTTCGATCAGTTGAAAATTTGGATGTTTGGCAAAATGAGCGAGATTTTTTCTCTTCAATTCTGGATCGTAATAATCGTTGACTTCATCAATGCCGATAACTTTCTCACCTTGCTTTAACAGAGTTTCTACTAAATGAGAGCCGATAAAACCTGCCGCGCCTGTAACTATATTACTCATTGGTTAATTGTTGATTGTTGATTGTTGATTGTTGATTGTTGATTTCAGCGTACAAAGCCTCGTATTGCTTCAGGATGTTCTGAAGTTCGTAAGCAAGTATGCTTTTACTACCGCGCTGTGCCATTTCGCGAGCTGCGATCGGGCGATCGAGCACCCAAGCCATAGCCTCAGCCAACCCGTCGATATCTCCCAACTTGACAAGAAGGCCGCAACCTCCTTCGAGCAAGTCGCGAGTGCCGCGAATATCTGTGCCGATCGCCGGAACTTCCAGGCACAGCGACTCCATGACACAATTGGGAAGCCCCTCTTGCTCTGAAGCCAGGACTGTTGCTGCTGAGGCCCGCATCAAAACAGGAATGTCCCGACGAAACCCCAACAAATGCACCTGATTTTCCACTCCTAGGTCAGATGCCAACTGCTGCATCTCCTTGATTTCTCCCTCGCCAGCAAAGGCTAAGTGTGCCTCCGGTCTTCCCAAGCGAGCGAAAGCCTTTAAAACGTCGTGGGGGCGCTTGCGGGGAATCAATTCAGCAACCGACAAAAACAGCGGCGCATCCGGTGATAATCCCAATTCTTGGCGGACTCTCCGTATTTCTGCTTCAGGAATTTCCAATGGGTTGTAGCGATCGACATTCAACCCAGTTCCCGGTATGTAACGGACTCGTTCAGCCGGAACCAGCCAGCGCTTGGCCGCTTCCTCATCCTCGCGGTTCACAACCACTAGGCAATCAGTCCAAGGCCCGGCAAGCTTTTCTAGCCCTAGAAAAATTGCATTTTTGAGCGGTGAACCTCCTTTGTAGAAGTGAAAACCTTGGGCCGTATAGATCACCTTGAGTTTTCCCTGCTTTCTCCAATCATTGAGAACATACCGACTGACAAAGGCCGCCACGGGGGTGGAAACATTTACCAGGTTATAGGCTTGCTGTGCTAGCACTTCTCGGATTTGCTGCGGCGCAACCAGCAGATTTTGCGGCGCAGCGGGGTTTCGGGACCAGTCGATTTCCCAGGTGCGATCGAATGCCTGCAAGCATTCAGGACAAGTCGAAACTCCTTTGGCCATCCCGTCTACCTCCCAACCGATCTCGCGCAAGTGGCGGGCAATGGGTGCGAAGAAAGCGCGGAGAGTTGGTGCGATCGTCGTTACTATCAATAGTTTGTTCATTTTTTTTCTCTCAACCAAACTTCTGTTTGCTCTCGCACGAAGCGGTAAAGTTGATTCCGCCTTTCCCGCAGCACTTCATCTCGATACTCTTTGGCTTTCTCCAGGTTGCGGGCCGACATCCGACTCATGCGTTCTGGATCGGTCACCACTTCGCGAATTTTATGAGCCAAAGCAGTCGCATCGCCGGGCGGTACAAGATCTTCGGCCGCCAGCAGTTCGGGAATGCCACCTACCGTAGAGCCGATGCACGGGAGCGATCGGGCCATCGCTTCGATCATCGCTCTGGGTAAGCCTTCCTGGCGGGAAGGCAGGAGGAAAAGCTCTGCTTTGTCCAACTGGGCGCGTACAGCATCGCCAGCAGTTAATTGGCCGAGAAAACAAACCCGATCTGCTATACCGCGGGCCTGGGCTCGCGCCTCCAATTCTGACCGATGTTTGCCATCTCCTACCAAAACCAACTTCAGGTTTAATCCCGACTGCACGCAGGTAGCTACAGCATCAATTAGGACATCTGGGGCTTTATAGAGTTGAGCCAGGGTGCCGACAGTAACCAGGGTGAAAGATTGCTTGTCGCGATCGTCAAAACGGGGTGCAGCAGCAAAAGCCGAAGTTGGCAATTCCACACTGGAATAGTGGGTGGAAAACGCCCCAGACCTACAAGGGTATCGGCGTTGCAGGGCTCCTTCTGTAACGTAAGCAGCAGCACAAGCCCCAGCGCATTGATGCCTCAACTTGCGTGGAAACCACCAGCGGAAGAACGGGCGCAAGGGATGTTTAACTGCACCGGGCGCGAAGACATCATAGGGGTCGGCTACGACTTCTACGGCATACGGATGATTTCTCTTGCTTAACATCGGTTGAATGCAAGAAGCTATCTGCGAGCTAACCCGCAGAATCACCGCATCGTTTGCTGCCACTGCATTTCTGGCGGCACGCTGGACTTGCGAGACTTTCTGGAGGTACTGCCAAGGGCCGATGTAGTACGGTATGGCTGCGAAGGAAACCCCTTCGCCGTCTGCGCGTTTGCAGTCGCCAGAAACTGAAGCAACTTCTCGAACCCTCGCCACCACGCGCACGCGATCGAAAACTTCCAAATAACGCATCCAGAAGGAATGTGGAAACGCTACCTGCGTCCACACCTTTCCGTCGGGAGTGCGATCGAATCGATGTTCGAGAGCAACAACAACATTCATAAATTGACAACCCCTAAAATTTATTTGTTCATAAAAATAAATTAACTTTGGTGAGTTTTTTGGCGGTCAATATTTTTTAATTAAGTAATGACATAATTTTTATACCATACCCTGTATCTCAAGCTAAGTTATTTATCTAAATTTTACAAAAATTTATTTAATTAGTCCTGGACGCATAAATACCAAATAAACCGGGTTTTTACCAGTTTTCCAGGTCGGGATGCAGTATTTTCGCAATAAACACCCGGTTTCTTACCGACCGTGCGTCCAGGACTATTAATGAAGCAACAATGGCAATAGAAATACAATACGGTCATCGACGACCATATTGTTCAACGGAATGTCGTTGATAGGTTCACCAATTGGGATCGGGATTGAGGATTATGTAAAAATTATAACTATTAGAGCGTCACAGAGGGTGTCATCAAAGAAGCCAGCCCTGTCAAGGTGGTGAATTTTGATAATAGAGCGTAACATCAGTTATATTTATATTGATTGTTGAGAAGATTTAGGAAAGAGTAGCAATGGTCAAGATGTCTGTATTTAAGAAAAAGATCGCACTAGCAAAGGTGATTGGTATTTTTCGCGGCTTGCTCGTGAAGTTGTTTTTGCGTTCCTGCGGTTTTCCAATCACTATAGAGCATGAAGTTAGATTTCTCAGTATAAGAACTGTAGATATCGGAAATTGGGTCACTATTCGTTGGCACACTCAAATCAATGAAAATGTTAAGATCGGAAACAAAGTTTTTATTGGAAAATACTGTGACATTGGAATGAACGTAGTCATAGAAAATGCTGTGACTCTAGCAGATTATGTATGTCTGCTCGGTAATACTCATGATTATAATGACCCTGAAAACAGAGCAGGTGAAATTTATTCTCCAGGTACAAAGGTTATTGGTCAAGGTGCTTGGATAGGCTACAGAGCAATTGTCCTCCCACAAGTTCGATATGTAGGGCGGGGTTCAGTAATTGGAGCAGGTGCTGTTGTTACCAAAGATGTTCAGGATCACACTATCGTAGCGGGAAATCCAGCAAAAGTGATTGGATGCCTGTTACCTGCGTCACAAAAGTAATCCTTAAAACCGTACCTGTCCGTCGGGGGTGCGATGAATCGATGTTCTCAACCAAAAACAACATTCATGAATCAGCTTCTCAGACTATAAACGCGAACCTCTAAGGGATTGAGGAAACCACTGATTTGACCGTTTTTGAAGCTCATACCAGAATCGTGACCTGAAAACATAGGTTGTAGTTCTCTCACATTTCCTGGAAGTTTAATCGCGACTTTAGGAGTGCGATCGTATGAAGTATTGATGAAAACAGCTAAATTTTGGTTTTGATGCACCCAAATTCCAGCTAAGATGTTTTTCGCACCCGTCTCAATAGTTTTGAAATCTCCTTCTAGTAAGAACGAGCTAATTGCTTGCATTTCTGGTACTAAAGATTTCATTCCCCTCCATAAATCAGGATGTTCCTGCAAACTCCACTCTCGATCGTAATAAGTGTAGTAAATAATTCCTTTCGCACCCGCCAAAATTGCCTGATATGTCATATTACGTACCTCATCAAAAGTTGGGACTTCCGCCGCTTCATCGTACCATTTAAATGACTGCAAGTTTCCAATAATCAAACGATTTTTAGGAGCCGCATCGCGAGCCAGAGAAATCATATATTTCACCCAATTCAATGGTTGATTTAATCCCACAGGATAAGCTTGAACTCCAACTGCATCAGCAGTATTAATAAAATTAGAAATTTTATTTTCTTTGCTACCGCTAATATAGGTTATGTGAGCGGGGTCGGCAGTTTTAAACTTACAATGTAAATCTAAAATCTGATTCACAGTAAATCCATCTTTATTACTATCGACATCATCAGCAATACTCCAACCAAAAATTGCTGATTTATTCTTGAATTTATTAACAACTTGAATAGGATCGACCGTTGGTACTAACTCAAATTCAGTCAGGGCGTAAATACCGATTCGCTCAGCCTCATCGAGAAATTTTTCATATTCTTCAAACTTTTCAAACCTTTTAAAAGAAGGGTGAATTATATTAAATCCAGCCGCCGCAATTTCGCGCAAGTCGTTAATGCGAACGTCCGCAGTAGATTGCCAGGAAACGTGATAAAAACCAAAGGGAAAGAATGGCTTGCCATTAACCATAGCAGTACCGTCAGCACGCACCTCAACTCTAGGAATAGTAGCAGGAAGAACGGGGATACGATCTGCACAGGATAAGCTGACATCAGAACTACTGCACGAACCAAAATAGAAAATAACTGAAATCAATAAAACCGATAATATTCTATTTATTTGACCGGGAAACTTATTCGTTCTTTTTCGGTTATTACTACTCATTTGTTGAGTTCCTCTGCTATCGTCTTGCTACTTGTTTAAATTCTGTCAGCGTGTCTTGCAAACTGCGCTCCTTCCTGGTGAAGCATAGTATTTTGTGTTCTAGACGAACTCGCACTTGAACTCAAGGCTAAAGCACCGAATAGGAAAATCCACCACAGACAAGTGAGCATTTGCAGCCTAAAAATGAAAAAATTCATAAATAGTGAAAATCCTGAAGCAAGGATACCGCAGCCCAAGATTGGAAATTCCAATTTTCTTGAATCGCGAAGCAGGAGACGAGCATAAACAGTCCACAAAAACACAAAATATAGAAAACCAGCCATTCCTAGCTCGACAATTAGTAGCAAAAAAGTTGAGTGAGGGTGATATAACATCGGTCCGAAGGAAGTTCGTATTATCTTAAAAGTTCTTCCTCCCTCTGCATCTGAACCATCCTCAATATCTAGAATATACCAATCCCAATAAGAGCCATAACCCGACCCCAAAATATTCAATTCAGTAGTCCGATTGCCAATAATCTTAAAAGATGTTAAATATGTATCTGAACGAGATGAGTCTTCCAAGGACTGCAAGCGATCGCCAGTATTTGATGTTGCAAAGACTATTGCTGCTGCTATCATTACGAAAACAATTACTCCCAGAGCAGCAAGAGCAGCAATTTTCTTGTTTTTATTAAATAAAATAGTCAAACAAAGAAATACACCAATAATGAGTATTGCGCCCCGCGACCCAAGACCGATTAGAGTCAGCATTAAAATAAAAATAATGGTAAGCTTAAATAAACGTTGGGTAGGAGTTTGAATCAGCTCTTGAATCGCAAATGCCAGCGCTGGTATTAGCACAAAATATCCATCATCTGACCCAAACAGCGGGCCTTGTACCCGCACTGTCGGGTCGTTAATTAGCGCGCTTCTTACACCTGCAAACTGGAAAGATGATAAAGATGCAACTGTGTATAACAGCCCTACTCCAGCTAAACCAACTGTAAGCCGCCAGAGAAATAGCCGTACAGATGCAGCCGGTCTTTTTGCGATCGCATTATAGCCAAGCAAAAAGCTGGATGCTGTCAAGATCAGGGTACAGATCATTCCCTTAGCATCGCGCGGGTCGATGCGGCTATCTTGAAGGGATAGCGTAGCGTAAAATATCAGGCTAACTGTCAAAATCGGCAAGTGATAATGCCAAGGTTCGAGGAAGGTAGCGATTAGATGTTCCCGTCTGGGTAAGGTGGTACTTGAGGTTTTTTTCCTCCTTTGCCAGAACAAGAATATGCAAGCGACTACCACAAGAAGTATGTCTTTGCCGTTAACAGGTATCGATTCAATTTCAAACCACGGAGTTTGGGTCGATGGTAGCACCGTCCAATAGAAAAAACTCAACCAGAACAGCACGTCTAACATAAAAGGAAATTAGGAGAAATGACTGGCGCTAGCAGCTAGGAAAGTTAGCCTGATAGACTTTTGTTAGCTCTTTTACACTCATCTCAATACTGAAAGAACTCTTTTCTAAAATCCCTAGGGCATCCGATTGGCTAATGGCCGATGTATCGCCTCGTGCTGCCAAAACTGCCTCGGCCCAATCCGATGCCGATCGCGACAAGGAAATTCGCCGCACCAGAGGCTTGACAATATCGACTTCCTCGGTAATGACATCGGAGAAAATACAGGGAAGTCCAGCCGCTTGTGCTTCTAGCAATACTAACGGCAACCCTTCGTGAAAGGATGGCAAAAGGAATACATCCATAGCACCTAGCATTAATTGGGGTACGTCAGGTCGGACACCTGCGAAAATAATACGGTCTGTCAAACCAAGCTGAATAACTTTCTGTTCTATTTCTGGGCGCAGCGAACCGTCTCCTATCAGTAACAGGCGCATTTTTGGTTCTCGTTTGGCAACTTCCGCCACAATTTCCAATAGAAACAGATGGTTTTTTTGTTCGATAAATCTGCCTGCATGACCGATCGCAAAAGCATCCGCAGGTAAACCCAATTCAGTCCGAATAGCAACCGAATTGACAGGAGAGTGGAACGGAGTTAGATCGATGCCATAGTAAAGAATTTGCCTGCGCGGATCTGTTGACCATGCTGAACCGAATAGAGAGGCCGCTGCCTTGTAGCTAACTCCTAAACCAACTGTTGCGTAGCGATCGACCCACCATTCTGTTAACGCGAGATACAAACGCCGATACCATCCTGCTTTTGCCTGAACGGAGGAGGTATCGTTATGGCTTTGGGCAATGCGGACAGCTATTCCGGCTTGTTTTGCTAACCAAAGAACGTAACCGCTGAAGTGGTGGACATGGCTGTGAACAATGTCATAGGGCCCGTATTCGCGTAAAATTCGTTTAAAGTTGTTACCGTAAAGCCAAGGTTTTGAAGGATCGAGGCACGGGATAATTTTGCTACCGAGATCCCGCACTTCCTCGTCGTAAGGACAGGGTTTCTCAGTGTGAACTACAAAGTCCATCTGGAAGCGATCGCGATCGATATTTCGCAAAACGTGCATCAGCCAAGTTTCTATGCCGCCCCGATTCATGCCGCCGACGACATGAAGAATACGGATTGGACGCTGCTTAGTCAATGTTTGATTTTGTTCCTTGATATCTGTTGAGTCTGTATAGTGCATAAACAATGACTGCAAAACTAAAAACTGCTTGAACAATTGCAGTAACGATCAGGGCGATCGCCGCCCCTCGAAGTCCCATAATTGGAATTAACCACAGACAAGCGATCGCAGAACTTCCCGTTACCAAAACAAACAAAGGCATTTGCACCCGAAAGTACCTAGCTGCCGTTATCCCGTAACCCAAAAAGGCAGAAACGTACCAAATACCCGCAGCCACCATCAGCCATAGGAACAAATCTGCTCGATCGGCATATTCCGGTTTATAAAGTAAAGTTAAGATTGGTTTGCCGGCAACAACCGCGACAAAAACGCCTCCCGCACCTAACATCAAGCCAACCCCCACCAGCTTGAGCAAAAGTGTGCGAAAAGCAGTGCTATTTCCCGCTGCATAATATTTTGCCAGTCGCGGACTTGCAGACTCCGCTAGCGCACTCACTACCATCTGCCCAACCACCATCAGGTAAGACATGGCAGCGAAAATTCCCAGTTCGCGTTCGCCCAAATATCGCTCGATAAAGTATCGAGGAATATTAGTATTCAGCGAAATCAACATCATCACAAAACCCAGAGGTAAAGCCAGCCAAACTAACTTGCCCAAAATTTTTCCATCCCAGCGGGGATACAAGGGATTTTCGCTGTTTGCAGGTTCAGCATCGGCAACTAATAAATCTGGTCCCTCTCTCCCGTGCGAGGAATTCTTTAAAATTAATCTACCATTGCCAAGATCCCAGCCGAATAGGACTAAACCCCAGGCAACTGCTAATCCGATCGCTCCCCCTACAACACTCCCAGTCAGGGAAACTCCGATGCCTAAAAGCAACAGCGATAAAGGGCCTTTAATCATTAGGGCGATCGCAATTCGATCCATCCGTTCGTGTTGTTGAATCAGTCCGTAAAACACGTCGCTGATCGACTCGAAGGCCTTCGCCAGTGCGATCGCCAAAATCACCAGCGAAGTCTCCCAGCGATATCCAGCTTTGAGCGTAATTCCCGCAATTATCAAGAGTGCTAACCCAGTTCCAATTAACCTCAGACCCAGATAATCGCTAAAAACATAGTCCCTTTTGGCATCCGTCGCTTGGATAGCTCGCAGTTGCAGATTAGTAAACATGACCACAGGCGCTGTCACCGCCAGACCCAAGGTAAATTGACCCACCATTTCAGGACTGCCTAACTTAGCAAGCAGCACCAACATCCCCCACTGGGAAGCGGCATAAACGAGGTTGCCAGTGAAAGTCCATGAAAAATTACGGCGCAATGTTAGTGGTTTCAACTGTTGCATTAGTTACTAACTACCTGCTTGCTAATTAGTGAATTCCCAATCGTGTTTTTCCCCTTTCACTATTATTCACAAATGCCCCATTAACTTTTAACAGCCAGAGTCCCGATCAATTTTTCTACCTTAGAGCCTTCTACAGGCTTCGAGAAAAAGTATCCCTGTCCGTAGACGCACTTCATAGATTTTAGCTGAGCTATTTGCCACTTCGTTTCTACTCCTGTGGCAATCATTCCCATACCTAAATCCTGAGTTATCGCAATAATTTTATGAAGAACTTCTAAGTTCGGGTTGCTAGCATCCAGCCCGCTGACTAAAGAACAATCTAGCTTCAAACTGTCGAATTTCCCATACTTAAGTCGCGTCAATTGGTAGAGCTGAGTTAATGATACATCACTAAGACCGCAGTGGTCTATTTGTACTTGCAACCCTAAAGTTTTAAGTTTGACAAAAACAGACCCAGCCAACTCGGAATTTTCCGTCACAACATATTCAGGAATTTCTAACCTCAAACTCGGAGCATCGAGATGTGTTTCCTTCAATATTTTGGCAATCGTCTCGATTAAGTCAGGGTGGAAAAACTGTTTGCTAGTCAGATTCACGCTGACTGTTAAAGGAGACTCAAGACCAAATTGCGACTGCCAAATTCGCATCTGGCTGCAAGCTTGCCGCAGTACCCACTCGCCAATAGGAAGAATCAAGCCCGTTTCTTCTGCCAGTGTTAGGAATTCGTCCGGCCAAAGCAAACCTCGATTCGGGTGCTGCCAGCGCAACAGTGCTTCAAAACCACTAATTCGATCGGTTTCCAGGCAGACGATCGGCTGATAGTGAATCCGAAACTCCTCATTGGCAAGAGCCACCCGCAAATCATTCTCTAACTGCACAGATGCTGCACTGCTAATCTTTGCCAGAGCGGTTGTTTCTTTGGCTGTATTTGCGTGCAAATTGGCTGTTGAATATCCTGGTATGTACTCAGGCACTAACTGCTGTAACATTGAGACTATTAAATTGGTATCGTTGCGATCGCCCGCTTGACAAAGAGCTTCTACCTCCGGGTTAATATTTTCTTTCACTATGCGGCTGGCATTGCCCAAACTGAGAATTTTTTTGTGTTTAGTGCGGTTGTATTTCTCACCGGGTATAAACAGTTCTTCAAACAATTTTTCTCCCGGTCGCAGCCCTGTAAACGCGATTTCTATGTCTTTGCCCACTTCATATCCTGAGAGCCGAATCAAATCTTTTGCCAAATCAAAAATTCTGACTGGTTCTCCCATCTCGAGCATGAAAACTTCCCCGCCCTTGCCGATTACTGCTGCCTGCAAAACCAGTTGAACAGCCTCGGGAATTGTCATGAAATAGCGAGTGATATCTGGATGGGTAATTGTGATCGGCCCGCCCTCAGCAATTTGTCGCTGGAAAGTAGGTACGACACTACCCCTGCTGCCGAGAACATTACCGAAACGAACCACTACAAAGGGGTTTTTGCTTTCTTTTGCTGCTTGCAGCACCAGCATTTCGGCAACTCTTTTGCTAGCTCCCATAATGCTAGTTGGATTCACGGCTTTGTCGGTGGAAATCATCACAAAGTGCTGCACATTATATTTCAATGCCAGAGCCAGCAGATTTTTCGTTCCCCGCACATTGTTAGTAATCGCTTCGGGCGGGTTTAATTCCATCATGGGTACGTGTTTGTGAGCGGCCGCATGAAAAATGATATCGGGTCTATATTTTTCAAAAACGTACTCTAAGCGCTCCAGCAAACGAATGTCGGCGATGAAAGCTGTCAGGCGAGTAATATCTGTTTGGGTTTTGCTTGTCTTTTTGAGTTCTGACAGGACTTTTGTTAGTTCTTGTTGAATGTTGAATACAGAATTTTCTCCGTGTCCGACGATGATGATTTCCGCAGGCTCGCACTTTAATATTTGCCGACAGAGTTCGCTGCCGATGGAGCCGCCGGCACCGGTAATTAGAACTTTTTTGCCTCTAATCAATCGCAAGACTTTCTGGGTATCGGTTTGGATGGGGGCGCGGCGGAGCAAGTCCTCAATCTGCACTTCTCTGAGGCTACCTAAACTGACACGACCGTTGATGATTTCATTGAGCCCGGGGAGGGTGCTGGTTGGAATTCCTATTGACTGACAAATTTCTACGATCTCCCTAATCTCTTTTCCCGGAGCTGAGGGGATGGCAATCATAACTTTGTCGATATTTAGCGATCGCACTACTTCGGGAATGTTATAACGATTGCCGACTACAGTTAGTTTGCGAATCTGCTTGCTGATTTTTTTGGGGTCGTCGTCAACGAAAGCGATTGGATCGAGTCCTACCTCCGGACTCCTCTGCATCGTTTGCATCAGAGATGTGCCTGCACTGCCCGCACCGACTATCAGGACGCGCTCGCGTTGCTGAACTTTCCAGGGTTTTTGGTTCCATCTTTCGAGAGCTGGAATGCTGAAACGAATGGCCGCAACTAATAAAAAGCTGATGATAGCGTCTAGTAGCGGCAGCGATCGCGGCAGATTGCCGATCGGCGAATTATTTAGCTGGTATAGTTGTTGGAACAAGATAATTTCCACTGCTAGGCATACACCTATCAGCATCGTTATTTGTGCCATTTCTTCCAGACCCGCATACCGCCAGTAACGCCTGTAGAAGCCGCCGGCATAAAATACTGTAAGTTTGACTGCTACAAATAATACTGTAACTACCGCTAGACTGTTTAGATAGGGAGCCAGAGTCAATGTATCATCTAAACGAATTGCCAGAGCCAATAACGGTGCAATCGCCAAACAAATTGCATCGATTATCAAAAAATGACGGGTTCTTAATCCCACCAACACTTTACTGAGTTTTTTTACGATCGTATTCATCACACCCTATTACACAAAAACTTTACTAAAACTATATCTAGTACCTAATGCTGAGGTATTTTTTACCGCCCAGCCCCTGAAATTAATCAGCCTTTCTTTTAATCGGACATCACTCAAGTGATATCATTAAGGCGATTACCAAGAATATTCCCCCTCTCTTTGTTTTTTATTTGCTTAGATTAAATTTATAGCTATTAATGCTGCGACCATCTTCTCCTAATACTGGTTCCATTACTCGTAAATTTATAATTCTTTACTTTTTTTAATAAAAATACATATTTTTTTTTGTGTTAGGGGAACACAAATATATTTGTTAAAAACATGACAGTGCTTGACTTAAGTGATACAATAGATATCCTCAATAATGAGTTGAAAAGCCTGGGGTGCTACTGTTTACCAAGAATAATTTTTCGGGAGTAACTGATGGAATCAACTGAAAATGGTATCGGATTTCAGCAATACTGGCAGATTCTGAAGCGAAGGTGGCTGCCAGCCTTAGTTGTGTTTGCGTCGGTTCTGGCACTCACAACCTACACCATGCTGAAGGAAAAGCCCCTCTATGAAGCAGAAGGAAAGCTATTATTTAAGAAAACAACTCCTGGCTCTGCTTTAACAGAATTGGGAAAAGAAATCGGACAGTTGACTCCTGCGGCGGAGCAAAGTAACCCTCTGACTACCGAGATCGAACTCATTCGTTCTCTAGAAATTATCGAAAAAACTATAAATAAACTTCAGTTAAAAGACGAAGAAAATAATCATCTCAAAACAAAAGATTTTTTGAAAAATCTGACGGTAGCTACTATTCGGGGAGCTGATATTCTCAGGATTTCATACAAACACAAAGAACCTAAAGTAGCAAAAGATGTAGTAAAACTTATGATGAACTATTATATAGATAACAATCAAAAAGTCAATCGCTTAGAAGCTGTGTCTGTTCGAGAGTTTATTGAAAAAAAACTGCCTAATTCAGAGAAAATTATGCAGAAAGCTGCGGCAGAATTGAGAAATTTTAAACAAAATAATAAAGTTGTAAATCTTGAAGAAGAAGCTAAATCAGCAGTGGCAGTTATGGCGGGACTAGAAAGTCAAATTGACCAAGCTCAGTCTGATTTTCTCAAGGCAAGTGCTAAGTCCAAAGCATTTGAAGACGAGTTACAAATGAATCCCCAGCAAGCATTGACCGCCAGCACTCTCAGCCAATCTAGCACTGTGCAGGAAGCTCTCAAAGAATACAAACAAATAGAGCGGCAGTTAGCAATTGAGCAAAATCGCTACCTGGAAACTTCGCCTGTAATAACTAGGCTAGAAACTAAGAAAGCTACTATGAAAGCTTTACTAGACCAACAAATACAACAAGTTTTAGGCGGGGAAAAGCTGTTGCAAAATCAAAGTTTACAGATAGGAGAGGTGAAACCAAAACTGATCGAAGAATTTATTAAGGTAGATGTAGAACGCCAGGGTTTGAGTGAGCGAGTTACTATTTTATCAAATGCTTTAGCTGGCTACAGGCAGCGGGTAAAAGTTTTGCCGAAGCTAGAGAAAGAAAAGCGCGAACTTGAAAGGAAACTCGAAGAAGCAGAAGCTGATTATGAAGAATTGCAGAAAAAACTCCAGCAAATTCGGATTACTGAAAATCAGCAAGTGGGCAATGCTAGGATTATCCAAAAGGCGAGTGTTCCGGAAGAACCACTGCGTTCTCGCAAGTATTTATTGCTGATATCGGGAACCTTCTTGGGAACTCTGCTGGCGGTAGGTGCGGCAATGGTTTTAGAGGCTCAAGATAAGTCCGTGAAAACTATTGAAGAGGCGAGGGAATTGTTTGGGTTTACTTTGTTGGGGGTGATTCCTTTCCATAGAAAGCTGGAAAAAAATCCTCGGCGCAATTCCCGCCCGCTTAAGTCTGCGGCGCAGGATTTAGAACTATCTCCCCGACAGATTGTGGTTAGAGATATTCCTCATAATTCGAGCAGTGCTGCTTATCGAATGCTTCAAGCAAATCTGAGATTCCTGAGTTCTGATAAAGAGCTGAAAGTGATTGTTGTCAGTAGTTCGCTACCGCAAGAAGGCAAGTCTACTGTATCGGCTAATTTGGCTGTAGCTATAGCTCAATTAGGAAGGAAGGTTTTGTTGGTAGATGGGGATATGCACAGTCCTGTTCAACATCGGATTTGGGAACTTCCCAATCAAGTAGGCTTGAGCAACGTGATAGTCGGACAAGCTGGATTTGGGGATGCGATCGCACAAGTTATGGAGAATTTAGATGTGCTCCCTTGCGGGGTGATTCCGCCTAATCCAATGGCTCTGTTGGACTCCCAGCGGCTGACTTTATTAATTAAGCAATTTTCGGCTAGTTATGATGCCGTGATCGTTGATACTCCTGCTTTGAATGTTGCTGCTGATGCTCTGATTATCGGGAATAAAGCCGATGGAATTTTATTGGTAGTGCGACCTGGAGTTCTTCATTCTGGTACTGTGGCTTTTGCGAAGGAGCTATTGAAGAAATCAAATCAGCACGTTCTGGGCTTAGTGGTGAATGGAGTAAGTCCTAAAAACGAACCGCACAGCCATTACTACTTTACCAATGAATCTTACACTCAAGAGCAGAGTCCTGGTATTAAAAGAACCAAGAACCAGTAACCAATAACAACAGTTAACTGTTAAGCTGTTGTGCATTTAAATTGTATATTTCTAGTCCAGATCGAAAATCGTCAAATCCTCTCCCCCGATCCCCATCGGACCCTCTCCCTCTCTAATACCATAGGCAATCTAGATGCAACACAGCTTAACTGACAACTGACTACATTGGCAGCCGCACTCCGAAAGTCGAGCCGAGTCCTTCTCCGGGACTTTCGGCCCAGACAGTGCCGCCGTGGAGTTCCACGAGATGGCGGACGATCGCCAATCCCAGTCCCAGCCCGCCGTAATGGCGCGTAGAAGTGCTGTCAGCTTGGCGGAAGCGATCGAACACAAACGGCAAAAACTCCTTGCTAATGCCAATTCCCGTATCGCTGACGGCGATCGAAACAGAGTGAACCGGAGACGGCCCAGACAACATAGCGCCACCTGCTGCTCCCGGTTCCCCATCCTCCGAGAGCCTTATTTCCACGCGGCCCGACGGCGGCGTAAACTTAATAGCATTCGAGAGCAAATTCCACACCACCTGCTGCAAACGAGTAGCATCGCCCCTCACCAAGCTCACCCCTTCGCCGTAAAAACTCAGCAATTCAATTCCCCGAGCTTCAGCATCAGGGCTCAGCGCCTTCACGGCCGTTTCTACAATCCGTGCCAAATCCACCGGGCACAGCTTCAAACACACTTTGCCGCTCACAATCCGAGAAACGTCGAGCAAATCCTCAATCATCTGAGTCTGCAACCGCGCGTTTCGCTCAATAGTCTCCAAACCCACAGCCGTTTTTTCGGGAGTCAACTTGCGCTGCCGCAGTATCTGAGCCCAGCCCACAACCGCGTTCAGAGGCGTCCGCAACTCGTGAGAAAGCGTTGCCAAAAACTCATCTTTAATCCGGTTGGCCAGGGCTGCTTCCCGGTAAAGCCGCGCATTGTCGATCGCCACCGCCGCATCCCGCGCCAAATCCTCCAGCAACAGCAAATCCCCCTCCCCGCAGCGGCGGCCAGACTCCCCGCACAGCAGCGAAATCGCTCCCAGCGTCCGCCCGCGAGCGATCAGCGGCACGCAGATTGCCGACAGCGCCTGGGCTCGCAGCACGAACAGCAGTTCCCTGTCCGGCACAACCGCCTCGATCACCCAGTCCGGTATTTCTGGGTAGAGCTTCGACTCCCCAGTCCGCAGCACCTTTGCTACTCCGTGCCGTCCCTGGGGATCGAGTGGCAAGCGCTGGTCGATTTGCCACAGCAGAGCGACTTTGCTCGGATCGGAGTGAGCAACTGCTTGCAAGCGGATCGAGCCGTCCGTCTCGAGCAAATGCACGCAGCACCAATCGCCGAGCCCCGGTACTGCTAAATCTGCCAAACCTTGCAGCGCCTCCTCGTAATCCAGGGAAGCCGACGACAGCAAAGCCAAGGCTCGAGCGCGAAAATTGGCTGTTTGGGCCGATCGCTGGCGATCGTCAATATCGGTACAAGTCCCGAACCATTTGAGAATTTTCCCCTCAGCGTCCCGCACGGGCAATGCCCGACCCAAATGCCAGCGGTAAGCCCCGTCAGATACCCGTTTAAAGCGGTATTCCACCTCGTAAGTATTCCCCGTCTCCACCGAGGTCTTCCAGCGTTCTACGGCATCTGCCACGTCATCTGGATGGAGGGCCAGGTGCCACCCCCAGCCTTGAGTTTCCTCCACCGTCAAGCCAGTATATTCAAACCAGCGCTGGTTGTAGTAGTCCACCCAGCCGTCGGCTCTGGCAGTCCAAACTATTTGCGGGATGGCTTCAGCGAGGACGCGGTACAACTGTTCGCTGGCTTCGGCTTCGCGGCGGGCGGCCTGTTCCCGGGCCAAGGCTAGATTCCGCTGTTCTTCAGCCTGTTTGCGATCGCTGATGTCGCTAATCACGCCGATCCACTTGCAGGGATTGCCTTGTTTGTCAAGCACTGCTTTACCCCGATCGATCCAGTGGAGCAAGCCGCCCCGCTGGCACTGAACGCGGTATTCCTGAAAAAATGGGGCCGCAGAACTGTCTGGCGCGCTCAAATACCGATCGACCGCAGCCAAGACTCGATCGCGGTCTAGCGGGTGCAAGATACTGTTCCAAGCTGCTCTCGTCCTCGGAAATCCGCCTTTTTCGTACTCCAAATGTTCGTCTACGTGACCGAACCACAGCACGATTCCGGTCTCGATGTCCCATTCGTAAATCAAATCGCTGGCACTTTCTGCCGCAATCCGAAACCGCTCTTCAGACTGTCGCAGCACTTCCATAAATTTAAAGCGTTCCGTCACGTCCAAAACCAGAGACAGCACCGATATCAACTGTCCCGAATCGCTGTAAAAAGCCGAATTGTACCATTCGCAGTGTACCAGCGAACCCCACTTATTATAATTCCTGTTGCGAACTACATTGCAGCGAAGACCTGGTTTTTTTAAACTATAAATTGCCGATTCTACCTCTTCAAAATCGCCTTTAGAAATAAAGTTCCATTCGCTAAAATGCTTGCCTAAAACTTCTGTTTCCTTCCACCCAAAAATCTTCTGGGCTGCCGGCGACCACCTGCTGACCCGAAAATTTTCATCCCACTCAATCACCGCTAGGGGAGTATTTTCAAAATGAGAAGTGAGTTTTTGCAGCGCGTTGCGCAGGGATGCTTCTACTTGCTTGCGCCCAGTAATATCGCTAAAAGAAATAGCAATGCCGTCGCCCAATTTAACAGTCATCATCCGAAACCAGCCGACTATACCGTAGCTGTTGTAATAAATCTCGGTATCCAGGGTAATTCCTGTTTCTACAACTTGTACGAAACGGTCGAACAAACCGCTATCTTTATGACCTGACCGCACTTCTAGCAATCGCTTGCCGATTAATTCTTCAGGTGTACTGTGTTGAATTTTTGCGGCTGCGGGATTGACGTATTCCCATTCAAAATCCACAATTTTGGATTCGTCGCGGATGCTGCGAAAGACGTTAAACCCGTCTAGAGATAATTCCTGAAAAACGCGGAAGCGTTCTTCACTTTCTTGCAGCTTACCTAAAGCGTCAAGCAGGAGTTCTTCGACTCGCTCGCGCTGCGTTATTTCTGCAAGCAATTGCTGGTTAATTTGCTGGAGTTCGGTTGTGGGGGAGGCGACGGAATTTTTAATAGCAGAACCGGCTTGCAGTCGATCGACCTTTTGAGTTCCCAGCGCCGTATTTGCTGCTCCCGAGGCCGCCCCAGCCAAAGCCAACACTTGAGAAAGCGAGGGTATCAGTTCCGCTACAGCCCACAGAGAGATGATAGCGGTAACGGCCGCGATCGAACTTGACAGCCAGGAGGTGGGATGCACCAGCATCCAAACTTGCATCAAATGAGTTGTCCCGCCGCAGAAAAACCAGGCTCCCAATAAGAGAAACCCCTTGCTCAAAGGCACGTCTCCCTGCTTCCGGGCCAAGTATGTCAGAATTGCTGGAATTGAGTAATAAGCCAAGGCAATTAACAAATCGCTGACCGCGTGCAGTCCCATCAACTGGGTTTGCCACTGGCAACATCCACCTTGCAGAATAAAATTGTGGTTAAATAACATAATCTTAAGAAATTGCAGCATTTCGGCATTCGTGTGCGATCGATCGCAGTTGTACTTTTGTTGCTGGCTCGCTAATTCCTAGTTTATACACAAAAAAACAGCCAAATATCCCCGCATCTGTCTTGCGGGGGAGTGTAAATTGCTAATGCCTGCGCTTTTATTGCTCGGGAATCAAAACTAATCTGTACGTGTATCAACGTCTACTAAATTCTTCTAGTAAATCGGTTAATGTCACTGATTATCTTCGAGGAAAATATCTGAAACCATCTCGAATTAAACATCCATGCGCTTAGAGCAGCTTCAAGCATTTCTTTCAGTTGCTGAAACTGGTAGCTTTCAGCAAGCGGCCCGGAAGTGTGGCGTTACCCAATCGACTATTAGCCGCCAAGTGCAGGGATTAGAAGCGGAAGTGGGTTTGTCGCTGTTTCACCGCACGGCCCACGCGAAACTGACTGTGGGAGGGGAATGCCTGCTGCCTCACGCTCGCAAAATCTGTCAGACTTGGCAAAATGCAGCAGAAGAATTGGGAGACTTGCTGGCGGGAAAGCAGCCAGAACTTTGTGTGGCTGCCATTCACTCGGTTTGCGCTGCTTATTTGCCGCCTGTGCTGCAAAAGTTTTGCCGCGACTATCCAGACGTGCAGTTGCGGGTGACTTCCCTCGGAAGCGATAGAGCCCTAAAAGTCCTCAAAGACGGTTTGGTGGACATCGCGGTAGTGATGAACAACCGCTATTTTACTCAAGCCCCGGAAATGTTGGTTGAGGTGCTCTACAATGAGCCGATCGAGGTGTTGATGGCGGCGGGTCATCCCCTGGCCCAGTACGAGCGAGTACCTTGGCCGGAATTGATTTGTTACCCGCAAGTGGTGTTTAAGGACGGGTACGGAATGCAGCGGATGGTGCAAGAACAATTTGGACGCATCGGTGCTAAACTTCATGCTGTTTTGGAACTCAACACTCTTGATGCTTTTCGGGGTGTGGTGCGGCAGGGAGAATTGATTGCTTTGCTGCCGCATTCAGCTTTGGTGGAGGCGAAAACCGATCGCACTTTAGCAGTGCGGTCGATCGCCCAAGAGCGCTCAAATTCCAAGGTTTCCGCGATCGGTCAATCGGCGGTCGATCCGACTTGGACTCGCGAAGTGGTGTTGGTGACAACTCACGATCGAATGCAAATTCCGCCGATCGCCCATTTCTGGAATCTGGTACGCGAATTTGTGCCGCCTTTTGATGTACTCAAGCTAGAAAAATCAGGCAGTTAATACCATTTTAGATTGTAGATTGTAGATTTTAGATTGGGAATGACTGATGAAATAAGGGTTTGGATATTTCCAACAATTGCCTTCTTTTTGGGAACTGGTATAATTCGATAATTTTGAATAGATAGTTCTGAAATTTAAATTTAAAACGGTTTAAATACTACCAATTACCAACTACCAATTACCAATTACCAACTTCAAAAGTTATGAGTGACGCCTTTAGAGAATTGCTGCGAAAAATTGGCAGCGGAGTACACACAGGAGAAAATTTAACTCGATCCGAAGCAGCAGCAGCCACGCGGATGATGCTGCTGCAAGAAGCAACACCGGCTCAAATCGGAGCTTTTATGATTGCCCACCGCATTAAACGGCCCACCGGCGAAGAATTAGCGGGAATGCTCGATGCTTATGAACAATTGGGGCCTGTGCTTGCCCCCCCAAACCGAGAAAAAGGTTTTTCCGTCTCTACCGTGGCCGTGTTTGGCGTTGCTTACGACGGGCGATCGCGCACGGCTCCCATTAGCCCAATAACCGCCCTAATTTTAGCCGCCTCTGGCGTCCCAACCCTCATGCACGGGGGCGATACCACGCCCACGAAGGAAGGCATTCCCCTGATTGAAATTTGGCGCGGTTTGGGAGTTGACTGGAGAAAACTTCGTTTAGAAAAAGTCCAGCAAGTTTTTGACAGTACGGGTTTAGGTTTTGTTTACCTTCCCAAGCATTTTCCTCAAGCCGCCGCTTTAGTGCCCTACCGCCGCGAAATCGGCAAACGGCCGCCTTTTTCGACAATGGAGTTGATGTGGTGTCCCTGTGCCGGCGACGTTAACGTCATCTCCGGCTACGTCCACCCGCCCACAGAAGGTATGTTTCAAAAAGCCTTTGAATTGCGGGGAATCAAAAATTATACCACCGTCAAGGGATTGGAGGGAAGCTGCGATTTACCGCGCGATCGTACTGCGATTATCGGCATTGCTAAGCCGGACGCTGAGTTCGAGCGACTGCTTTTAGCCCACGGAGATTACGGGTTTAGCAGCACAAATCCTGCCTTTCAATCAGGATCTGAGTTATTCAAACAAATGCAGGAAGTGTTGCTGGGAAAACCCTCGGAATTAATGCAGTCCGCTATCTGGAACGGCGGCTTTTATCTGTGGCGCAGCGGAGTTTGTTTGGATATTAGCTCGGGTTTGATTGAAGCAGAAACTTTATTGAGTAGCGGTCAAGTCGTGCAAAAACTTGAGGAAGTTAGCAAAGCCGTTAGTGTTTTGAGTTGAGAATAATTAGTCACGTTTTGTGCGCCATGCCCACCTACATTGAGATTTTTTTATTGTTCCTAATGACTGATGACTCATAACTGATGGCTAATAACTAATGACTAATCATCAAATTGCTGTAATTGTGCTTGCAGGCGGTCAAAGTTCGCGGATGGGTAGGGATAAAGCTTTGCTGGAAATTCAGGGCAAATCCCTATTGCAGCGCGTGTTGGAAGTTGCCGCAGTTGTAGGGCCGGCAGTTTATGTTCTGACTGCTTGGCCCGATCGCTATCGATCGACATTAACCGAAACATCCCAATTTCTGGTAGAGTACAATCCGGGTTCCGGGCCCTTGGTTGCATTGACTCAGGGATTGACAGAAATAGCCGCCGAGTGGATTTTACTGTTAGCTTGCGATTTGCCTTTGTTGGATGCCCAAATTATTCAAAACTGGGCAAGTCAGTTAACCGAGTTTCCCCAATCAACTTTAGCAGTTGTGCCTTATCAAAATTCGCGCTGGGAGCCTTTATGCGCCTTCTACCGCCAAAAAGCGCTGCCCAGTTTGCAAAGTTTTATCGATCGAGGTGGACGTTCCTTTCAAGTGTGGTTAAATCAAATCCCCGCTATCCCTCTACCTGTAGGGGAACGAGAAGCAGTAATGTTATCGAATTGCAATACATTAGAAGAGTTTGAGCAGTTAAAAGGTAAAATGAGTAACGGTTGAATGTTGAATGTTGACTAATGACTAATGACTAATAGACATCTCCTAAAAAGCAGGTTTTGAAGAGGCATCCTGCCTGTTCGACAATAATTATGGGAGATGTCTAAGGACTACTGACTACTGACTACTGACTACTGACTAATTACTAATGATTAACGAATATTGGTTGCTCGATCGCAATATAACTTTCCTGAATCACGGCTCTTTTGGGGCCTGTCCGATTCCCGTACTGGAAGCGCAAACCGCTTTTCGGGAACAACTGGAAAGAGAACCCTTGCGCTTTTTAATGCGGGAATTTGAACCCTTGTTGGATAATGCAAGAAATCAGTTAGCAGCATTTATCGGTGCGGCTGAGGATGACTTGGCTTTTGTCCCGAATGCGACGACGGGAGTAAATGCAGTTTTGCGATCGCTCAGTTTTTCTCCGGGCGACGAATTGCTAACTACAAATCAGGAATACAACGCTTCCCGCAACACACTTAATTTTGTAGCCGAGCGTACAGGCGCTAAAGTAATAGTAGCAGAAGTCCCATTTCCAATTGAGTCACCCGACCAAATTATTGAAGCAATAATTAAGTGCGTTTCACCGCAAACAAAGTTAGCCTTATTAGACCACGTTGTGAGCCAAACAGGTTTAATATTTCCCATCAAACAGTTAGTTGGCGAGTTAGCTAACCGTGGCGTAGATGTGTTAGTAGACGGAGCTCACGCGCCGGGAATGGTAGCACTGAATTTAGATGAAATTGGCGTGGCTTACTATACGGGAAATTGCCACAAATGGCTCTGCGCGCCGAAAGGTGCGGGATTTTTATACGTGCGGCGCGACAAACAAAATGCCATTCGTCCAACTACGATCAGCCACGGTGCTAATTCGCCCCGCGCTGATAAATCGCGCTTTCAATTAGAATTTGACTGGATGGGAACTGTCGATCCGAGTCCCTATTTGTGCGTGCCTGTAGCTATTGAGTTTATGGGTTCTTTATTGAGCGGCGGCTGGCCGGAATTGATGGCGAAAAATCATACTTTAGCGTTGGCGGGTAGAAAAATATTGGCGGACAAATTAAGTTTGCCACTGCCTTGTCCTGATGAAATGGTGGGTTCGATGGCAGTTTTGCCACTGCCAGACACTCAGTCTGAGGAGGTTGCAAAGGGAGGAATTCCACCTTTGCAAGAGGCGCTGTGGGAGATTTTTCAAATTGAAGTTCCGGTGATTCCTTGGCCGAATGCTAGTAAGCAGTTGGTGAGGATTTCGGCTCAGTTATACAATACTTTGCCCCAGTATCAATATTTAGCGAAGGCGCTGGTTGAGCTGACAACAATTTGAGCTAGATTCCCGAAAACTAATATAAAACCTAACTACAAACAGTTATATGTGGGTAGTTAGGGTGTAGTTTTCACAGTTTTGGTGAATACAGACTATTCGTCCTTACTACCTAGGTAATAATTGTTATAAAACAAGGCATAATTATAGCGCAAAATTGGCAATTATTAAGATTTAACCATTTTTTACTTTACCTCCCTTTACCTAAAATCAAAAAAACTCAAAAAAACAGCTCTCAAGCCTTATAGCTATAGATTTCGCCAATCCGCCCAAGCCCAAGTTTGTAAATAACCCGTAAAATTTCCTAAGTTAAAACAGGGTTGTCAAATTGGATAGCGCACAACTTCCGCGCCACAGAATATAATGTATCAACACTTGCATTTTCGCAAACAAAACAAACGAAATCAAAAGAGGCGAATAACATGGCCAATGCCATGATGGTAATTTACCCCTATCGCGAACAGTACACCTGGGTTTTTGACGACGAGCGAGTCGGACTTGTCCGAGAACCATTTGTTCAGGGCGTCCCCGAAATGATTAACGCGCTTGTCGCAGACATTCCCAATGCCGCTCAAGGTTTCCGACTTTTATTTTCAGCCAATCCATTTCCCGGATATCAAGCAGAAATGCTGTGGTTGAAAGCAGAATACGGCGGTAACTGGTATCGGTGGGAATCCAAAAATCTCGAAGGCTGGTTGTGTCCGGCTATGTTCAAATACTTTCAAGAAGCACCGCCCAAGTTTTACTGCAAAGCTGAAAAACTGCAATAATCAACAGCAAGTCAATGAAAAACTTGTCAATTTTTAAAAGAAACTTTGTTCAACCAGTCGATCGAACATCTAGAAAAAAGCCTAAGTTCTTCCTGTATATAGTGGGGCTATTTTTCCTAGTTTTCACAGCGGCAATCTCTGCCACAATGGGGGCAATTACCGCCCTTTTAGCTCCGGTGGAACCGCCAATTATCAATAGAGTATTAGAGGCTACTGGCTTTGACTATCTATCCTCAAACCGCTCTGGATACCGCCTATCGCGGCCAGTTAATATCTTGATATTGGGAATTGACCGCGTGCCAGAAGCAGCAGCCAATGGCCCTAAGATGTTTGACGGTCGCAGCGATACAATACTCTTATTCCACCTCGATCCTAGAGATAAATCTATTAGTTTGCTTTCTGTTCCGCGAGATACTAAAGTCGAAGTTCCCGGAATTAAATTCAGCAAAATTAGCGAAGCCAATGCCAGGGGAGGATCGGCTTTGGCTACGCGATTGGTTAGCAGTATGCTGAACAATACGACTATTGAAAGATACGTGCGAGTCAGCAGCAATGCGTTTCGGGAATTAGTCGATTTGTTGGGCGGAGTCGAGGTATTTGTACCTCGCGCGATGTCCTATACAGATACCGCCCAAAAGTTCAAAATAAACTTAGCCAAGGGATGGCAAACTCTCAACGGAGAACAAGCAGAACAATTTGCTCGATTTCGCAACGATGATTTAGGAGATATCGGCCGCATTCAGCGGCAGCAATCTTTAATTCAAGCTATTCGGAACCGCCTCACAAGTCCATCAGTATTGGTACGCTTGCCACAAATTGTTAGATTGATGCAAAAATACGTGGATACAAACTTAAACTATGAGGAAATATTGACGCTGGCAAATTTCGGTTTGCAATTGGAGCGAGATAATTTTAAAATGGTAATGTTGCCTGGACGTTCTAGTTCAGAACAAGGGGATTTGAGGAGTTATTGGATTGTAGATGCGATCGGGCTCGATCGCATTATGACACTATATTTCAACCAGAGCGTGCCGGATTTTGCACAAGGACGATTTCGCAATCCCGCCGAGTCCGTTTTGCCCAAAAACCTCAAAATAGCCGTCCAAAACGCTTCTAACAAACCGACTGCCGCGAAAACCGTTGCTGAATTTCTCACAAACAAGGGCTTTTTTAATGTATCTGTAGTGCAGGATTCGCCCCAGAAGGAGCGTCAAAGTCAAATTATTGTTCAGCAAGGCGATTTAGAGGCAGCGAATCTACTGCAAAAAGAGTTAGGCGGCGGTAAAATTGAAGCATCTTCTACCGGTGAAATCAATTCTGACTTGACACTTCGCGTCGGCGAGGATTGGGTAAAGCGATTTTAATTAATCATGAGTCAATTACCATGAGTGCAATATCTGTGAAAAGTGTTTTCCGAATTTTCCTGAGCCTGGTTTTAAGTTTAGTGTTGGCTTGTGCGTGGGTGCTGCTGAGTGCTACTCCGGCATTTGCCCTGCCGAAAACAAATATTAATTACACAAATATTAATTTGTCCGATCGCGATTTTTCTAACTCGGATTTAGCGGGGGGAACATTTGTCGCTGCTGAAATGCGGGGAACAAATTTTCAAGGTGCTGATTTAACTAATGCGATTTTGACTAAGGGAGTTTTGCTGAATGCCAACTTGTCAGGTGCCAACCTCTCCGGTGCTTTGGCGGATAGAGTTACATTCGACGGGGCTAATTTGACGAATGCTAATTTTACTGAGGCAATTATGACTCGAACTCGGTTTTTTGATGCTGCAATTTCCGGCGCTGATTTTAGTGACGCGATTATTGACGCTTATCAAGTGGGTCTCCTGTGCGAGAAAGCAGATGGTGTCAATCCCGTGACGGGAATTTCTACCCGCGAAAGTTTGGGATGTCCGTAGAAATTCACACTAAAAAAATCCCTGGCTAATTATTTGATTAGATGCACCTGTAGCGAGGTAAAATATACACATTAAAGCCCCTCTCCAGCAAGGCGAGGGGTTTGAGGAAATTTCCAAGTATCGGTGCTATCGAGCGCTACAAATGCCTGTGCTGGCAGTAGCAACTACCAAATCGGAATTCAACAGCAAATCTAAATCGGTGTCGGGATTAACAGCATACAAATCGACTTTATCTCGACCCAAAAATACCCCGATCAAAGTCCCGATTCCCGCACCGCCGAGCACCTCTTCAGTCGCGATCGCCCGATCGCCCGTAACACCTGCGATCGCCGCCGCTGCAGCTGCACCCAACGCCGTATTCTTAATCAGATTACCAACATTAACGCCTTTAGTAACAGTTTCTTTCTTAGTAATCAGTTGCGAAGTGGCATTGAGAGGCACTCTGTTGCCGTTGAGGATACTTAATTCTTGAGCCACAAACTGAACGCCCGAAGCAGTCGATCGCAATTCGCCGCTAATTTTCGAGCCTTCCGGTATCAGCACTTGGCCGTTATTGCCCGTGATATCCGCAGCTACAGTCAGCGTAATCGGAGACTTGTCATTGGGGCCGAGCAAAATCTTGCCTTTTGTGTACTCGATGGGGATAGTCACCCCCCTGGGAATTTGCACAGCAACAGACTCGCTAACATCAATCTTGGCAATGTAAGGAGAATTAATTGCTCTTGCTTGATTGGTACTCACTAATGTTTGATAGATAAAAGCAGCTACTTCAGCTCGCGTTGCTGATTTGTTCGGTTTGAGAGATTTAGGATTGGGATAGCTGACAACTAACTGTTTTTCAGTAGCAGCAGCAACGCTTTTGACAGCATAACTTTGAATCTCACCGGCATCATTATAGTAGCTGAGAACATCTTGAAAATTGCAGGTAGGCTCATAGCCCATTCCGTTATTTAAAGCGACTACAACTTGAACGCGAGGAATCTGCTGTGCCGGCCTGAAAACATTGCCGGGATAGCCAGACATCCATCCCATCTCGTAAGCTTCTGCGATCGCCCCGCTTGCCCAAAAATTAGACGGAACATCGGCAAACCTTACAGCAGCGCGCGTTTTTGCCTTTTTCACAGAACGCACCATTGCCGCGAATTCAGCCCGCGTTACCGGTGCATCCGGGCGAAAACTGCCATCGGGAAATCCTTTGATAATTCCTCTTTCTGACAAATCTTGAATAAAGTCTTTTGCCCAGTAGTTATTATTAACATCCGAAAAAGCTGTCTGAGCAAAAGAAGGCGCGGGAGCTAGCATCGGCGCTGCGGTTCCGGCAATTGTTCCCAGTGTTAATAAAACAGATGTACCGGATTTAATGCGATGTAATACAGACATTTTTGATTCTCCAATTTACACAAGTTTTTTTATTGAGGACAAGCAAGCTTTTGATAGGCTGATTGATTCCTGCCAAACTTGCTCTTTACCTCACTTATGTAATCATTGTTGAATCTTTTTATTTTTCGTGGGGGGAAGATACGGTCTTTTAAAATAAATATTTTTATGGTGATTGGGGAATTTTAAAATGCTTAAATTCCTTAAAATCCTTATGTTGCTTATCTCCCTTATCTACCTTGAATTTATACAGTCCTGGATGCAGAAGCTGTATTATGTAGGGGCAGTGCCAAGAGTGCCCGCCCTCGCTCGATTTGATTAATGACTAATGACTAATGGAGGCTAGCGGTTCCCAACTTGTCACATCTTCAAATAAAGATTGATACCCCGCTGCATTGGGATGCAGCCCGTCAGCAATCAAGCGCGATCGCCACCAACCACTGCCCCGATTTATCCATTTATCAAAAATATCTAAATAGGGAATTCCCCGCAACTGACAAGCTAATTTCGTTGCTTCCTTATACCGATATTGGTCGGCATGACTGTAGTACAAACAATCTTGAAAAGGCATTTTACTTTCATCCACCGGTACCATCCCGACAAATATCACCGGACAAAGTTGTTTGGAAGTGTCTAATAAGTTATCCAAAACTGTTTTAAAATGTTCAAACTCAGTGTAGTTGCGCCCGGTAGGCGACTGCACTCTCGCCGAATCGTTGAGGCCTACGGAAAGAATAATCGCATCCGGGACGCGGTTTCTGAGTTCGCCCCGGTGGCGAAACTCGTTTTCCAGGCGCTGGGAGACTTGATAGGTGCGATCGCCCCGAACGCCCAAATTGTATAAAACGTGTCCTGCACTCTCCGGTAACATCCACTGTCGGCGCAGTCTTTCTACCCAGCCACCGCCTACACCGTCGCCGAAACCGTAGATTAAGCTGTCACCGAAAGCAACCAATTTGAGGGGATGAGAATTTCCCCGATGCAAGTGACCAAAGGAATAGGCTGTTGCTACCTGCATAAGCAATGATACTCAGTTAATAAATTATGAATCTTGACATACTAAACTAGAATGTAACATTACATAAAGTAGGTAGTCTCATGGTTAAGCGTCCAACCTTCGATTCAACTCAGCTAACCCGTCGGGCGGAAGAGTTAATCGGTGCTGCATCCAACCGCTATCGGATTACGGTACAGGTGGCGAACCGCGCAAAACGCCGTCGCTATGAAGATTTTGACAATATGGACGACCATCAAATGAAACCTGTAATGCGGGCGATATTTGAGATGTCGGACGAACTGACTCAGCCGGAAATAATCGGAGATATCTAGACTTCGGGAGTTTTGGGTTTTGAGTGGAGAGTTGCCAGCAATTTTTGTCAACTCAAAACCCAAAACTTTTTCAAACTAGACTGGCGCGCCTCCGCGAAAAACTCGGTTTATTTTATATACGCAACTGAGCCGGAAGCTCGCACTTCTAAAAAACGCTTTTTACAAAATCTGGAGGCTGCCAACAGGGTGGATTTTCCTAATTCATAAAATTAGAAAGTATGACTCCGATTGCCGTAAGATTATGAAATTATTCTATGTTTGAAAGTGTCAAAACAGTGAATAAATTAAAGCAGGGCTTAAGTTTTCTGTTCGTTACTTTGATTGTGGCGATTTTCACGCTTTTGAGTTGGGTATTGGAATCGGGCGAATTGAGTATGTCGGCTTTGGAACCTTCGCAGCAGAGGAGTTCTGACTCTGCGTCCGTGCAGCGGGTGGCTCAACAATCTGCGCCGCCGCAAGTGAGGGTGCAAGATGCGTGGAAATTGGTGTATGAAAAATTGCCGGATTTGCCGATCGAAAATAACTACATTTCTAAGGAAACAGGAAAAGTCGATCCTACCAATACTTTAGTCGGGCGGTTGATTCGATATCACGTATTTGTCAAAGGACGACCGCCCAATTACCGCTTTGATTGGAAGTTGAGTTTAGCTGACTATTTGGGGGCGACTCCCGATTATTTGGTGGAAAGCGTGTATCCGGGAAACGACGTTTTGCGCTCAAATCCAATGGAACAGGATCGCGCTGCTATTCAAAGGTTAAATAGAGCACAGCGGGATGCTTTGGTTCAAGCTTTGGTTGATGTTTTTACGGAGAGTTCCGGGGGGGCCCCCACACCGGCGGCGGGGGAAAAACCGCAAGGGCGATCGAATTCCCCGGAAATACCGCAGCCGCAGCCGGGAGATGCGAAATTGCTGCTACCGTAATACTCAGAGATGCAGAAACCGGGTTTTTTACGAAAATACTGCATTTGAGCTTTTAACACTGATAAAAAACCCGGTTTCTTGAGTTTCGTATTTATGGGTAAGTCCTACTAATATAAAATCTAAAATCCAAAATCTAAAATCTAAAATCCCTCAATGGTGGAACGTGTAATTAAGACTGGTAGCGGATGGCGTTTGGGATGGAACCCGGAGGCGGAGGAGTTTCAGGGTTTGGTAGCTGGCGACGGTTGGGCGATCGAACTCACGGAGGCTGAGTTGAACGATTTTTGCCGATTGTTGGGGCAATTAGCCGGCACAATGAGTCACATTGCCTCTGAGTTAATGGACGAGGAAAAAATCGCCATTGAAGCCGAAAGCGACTTGCTGTGGGTGCAGGTGGAAGGCTATCCCGAAACTTACAGCGTGCAATTGATCTTGAATGCTGGCCGGAGGTGCGAGGGTTTTTGGCCGGCGGCTGCGGTTCCGAGTTTGGTGCAGGCCGCAAAAGTTTTAAAAGTTTTTTGACTTTTTCGGGAACTCTATGCTAAGCTATTAAAGCTGTCGGGGCGTAGCGCAGCTTGGTAGCGCACTACTTTGGGGTAGTAGGGGTCGTGGGTTCAAATCCCGCCGCTCCGATAGGTGGAATCCTTGAGCAATCAGGGATTCCATTGTTTTTGGTAGATTTCGCAGCATACTGTCATTGTCAATAGACATCTCCGAAAATTCCCAAATCCTTTCTGTACATACTTTTGCGGATGTCTGACACGAGTGTGTCAAAGTACCATTCGCCAACGAATCTATACGAATCTATCAAGCTTTGACCATTTTTTTACAAGATAGCTCCTGCTTTTAGCCACTCTATTCATTCATTTTTTTCCCTAATTAGGGCTTGCTGAATAAGTACAGGAAACCCCAAAAAAGTTCGATCGCCCGATTCAAGCAAGTGCCTCAGTTAAGTTATTATTATTGTGCTTGCTCTCACAGATAATTATTTCTAATCAGCCTGCAATCGCGAGTTGTTTTTGATAAAAATTGACACAAAAAAAGCAACAATAATATCCTTAATCCCGCCACAAGGTTCATGACTTAAAAAGTCATACCGATCGCTGTTTGGAAGGTATTACTACGCTTAGACATTACTCGATCCAGATTAAACTTGCGCTTCGCTTGTCCGAATTTTCCTTCGATTGCTTGACTGTCTATTTCATCTTTTTTAGCTTGTTTCTTTGTTGCTTTACTGATGTGAGTTAGTCGTCTTCCTAAAGGCGAACCGCTCATCCTAATCCCTCTTTATTTACACCATGCTCTGTTAGAGAGCGTCCCATAAATCTGGTCATCATGTACTGATTCTGGATAATAACCTGTGAATTCTTTGAAGGCTTCTATTTGGGCGATTAAGTCTCCTGATTCATTAAAGTTATCCCAGCTAATTCGATCTAAGAATACATACCCTTCAAAGCTGCTCGCTGACAATTTGGCTCCAAATTCTGTATGTTGCTGGTAATGAACCTACATTTGTGAGAATAAACCAAGCTTCTTTAACTTGATTTTTTGCCGAGGTGTTTTTCCATTTACAAGCCACATCAAATCCCGCAGTCGTGCCTGTTTTTCTAACTCTTTTTCCTGCAAAATATAAAGATGTTCTCGGTACTATTCCTCATTCATCTAACCGTCGCAAAATTAAATCTTCTATTTCGATATAATAATTTTTTTCAAGCTCAAACAAAAGTACACACCTTTTTCATTAAGCCAGTTTCCCAAGTCAATAGAACAAAATTCCCGGTCTCCTAAAACGACGACTTTATATTCTGAAAATAATGGTAAAACTTGCTGTAAATTTTTAGTTTGTTCCGACAAGTTACTGTTTCCTAATTTTGGCAATAATGACCAGTATAATGGAATTGCTCTTTTTTCCCAGATTAGCGTCACCATAAAAAGATTCATGCATCGCCATTGAATGCGGTCAATTGCGATTGACAAAGTTTGACCCAGACGGCAATAATTGGTCAATCAATAAGTAATTAATGGGAACCAAATTAAGGAAATATTTAAGTTGGGCAAATCCAAAAATCTTTGTAACTTACGTCGCCGACTTTCGGTTGTAATTAGAGAGGGAAATAGGCGGGAGAGCCGTTCTAATCTGATTTGTTTTTCTGATTGTATCACAGGTAGCAATATTTCAATCAGTTTAAACTGAGCTAACGTTAGTTTTTTTTGAAAATGAATGTGGTAGAATGTTGGTATTATTATTTTTTAGATAGGCAAGCGTCTAAAAATTTTGTTGCCTATCTTTTTTAACCACACATAGGCTCAATCCTTACGAATTCTGGGTTTGGGCCTGGTTGTCACCCCCCCAGCTATGTAGTAATTTTTTCACTAGATATTTACCACTACCCAAGACACTTCATCCCTCTATTATGCAGCGCTCATTAATGCTGACAAGCCCAAGGATAGTTTACACACATTGGGATTGACCAAACAAAGCCCGTTGATTTTAGGTTTTTAAACAATTCAGGCTCAGGTGCTCCAACTAATGTAAGAACTCTTGCTGCGTGACCAGAAGCATCAATCCTTGCCTGCGCGTGGCAAGTTATACAAGAAGAGCCAAATACAGCGTTTTGTTCTGTAATTGAATTGCCCAAAAGCGTTGGGTTTCCTGTAGAATCAATAAAGTTGATTTGAGTTCCTTTCAGGCGGTAGTTCTTAAATTCTTCGCCCCATTCTCCTGTTAATCCGTAAGCAGTAAATAATTTTTCCAGTTCCGGGGTTAATTGTTCGGTAGCATATTTGAGATTGATAGTATTGTTCGGTTTGACGGTATGCGGAGTTACCCCAAAGTTATCGATACAGCCGATTTCATCGCAGCGTCCTAAGTTGTCAACCCATTCAAAGGTTGCCCAGAACCAGTTTGGCAACTCTTTGGTAATAATGTGCATCGCCCGCAAACCAACTAGAGTTCCATCTTGAGTGTAATTCCAGTGATATTTACTTTTTTCTGATTCGCGAATTGCCACCCAATCAGCTTTTACTTCAATAGCATCAGTAGGAAAATCAATTTTTTCATCACTAGCATAAGCCTTGGCTAAACCATCCAAATTCCAGAGATCTTTATTAAGAATATAATCAAATACAGCACGATTACGACGGACTTCTTCTACTGAGGAGCTAACAAATTCGACTCCGGGAATTATCGGTTTTTCTTCTTCTTTAAGAAACAAGTTAATGCTGCGCTCTCTAAGCACCTTTAAACGGGGTTTTTCCGCAGTACCGCATACTTCAGGCCATTTTGGTTGACTGCCTGGGAACGTCTCAGCATTATCTGCCCAAGTTTCCCAAATAGTGTTATTGGTTTCAGGACATTGTATTGGTGCTTTCTGATTTAATTTGGCAAACAATGTCCAAGAATGCTTATCCATTAGATAGGTATTGCCAAAGGTGTTAAGCGAGTTAGCCTCAAACAAATTTGAACTAAAATCGCTTGGCATATCTGCGGCTAAGGTTGGAGCAACTTGAATCAGATAGAAGCATATTGCGCTCAGGCACAATGCTATGAATTGCAACAAGTTAGTTTTTTTGAACTTCATCTTCACTATTTTTAGTTAGCTAAAACGTTATTATCACCAAGATTTTTAAGCCTTCATTGCCATCTACTTGTAAGTTATTAAGTTAGATAACGCTTAAGTTTTTCTGCTAAATTGAGACTTTTTAGGATCTGGTAATGTCCTCCATGAATTAAGTGTTTCTCTAAACCTCCAATTGCAAGAGTATCCCAACCTTGAGACGAGTCTGCTGTCACTTCTTCAGCTTGTTCGCTAGCGCAAAACAAGACAATCGATCCAATATATGGTTGGGGGCGATAGCGAAGCCGCGCTTGGATATTTGCTTGGAAGACTTGAAATAAGCGACGGATTTGCGGTAGTCCTAACTCCGGCGGTAAAAGTTTAGCTATCCGAGCCTGCTCTAAAATATAAGTCAACTGTGCATCTAAGTCTAGTTGTTGTAGTTGATCCATTGAGATCGGCAGATCTTTTCCTAAAAGACTACCAAGGTCTCGGGCAAAGTAGTAGGAAGCTAAGGTGGCATCATCTATAACCCGATCGCTTGATTGGTGTGACAAAACGCGCTTGCGTTGGTCGGATACCTGGTCGATTACTTTTGGGGTGTAGCTGTCGATCGGTGCAAGCAACGCTATTTCGTGTCCTGCAACGGATAATTGTTGGGCAATCTCAAAAGCGATCGCACCTCCTAAAGACCAACCCCCTATATAATACGGACCAGTCGGCTGAATGGTTTGAATGGCTTTAATATAATGGGATGCCATCTCTTCAATAGAGGTCATGGGTTCTTGTTCCCCATTGAGACCCACTGATTGCAGTCCATAAAATGGCTGTTCGTTGCCGAGATTACGGGCTAAATCAGCATAGCAAAGGACATTACCGCCAACGGGATGGACGCAGAAGAAGGGCGATCTATTACCCTTTTGCTGAATGGGAACTAAGCAGGAGAATGCTTGGTCTTGACACTGCTGTCCAATTGTTGCGGCTAAACCGGCAATATTAGGAGTTTTGAAGAGGTTTTGCAAGGGTAAGTCTACAGAAAATTTGTTCTGCAAGCGATAGATGACTTGGATCGCCCGCAAGGAATGTCCTCCCAGTTGAAAGAAGTTGTCGTAAATACCGACATTTTCAACTCCCAGCACTTCTTGCCATATTTGTGCAATCTCGCGTTCTACATCGTTGCGGGGCGCTACCCGTTCGCCTTCTTTTTGAGGCGTAATTTTTCCTGCAAGCTGGTGAAGATCGATTTCACCGCTATCGGTAAGGGGCATTTCCTTTACTAAAGCTAACTCACAGGCGGTAGGAGTGCCGAAGCGATCGCATGGTGGTTGTGGCAGACTTGCGGGTACTGTGCCTGTAAAATAGGCTATTAATTTTTCCAAACTATAACATTTGGACTGATAGCGCTGTATGTTTACGTTACTGCCATCTAAACCGACGGTCAAGCGTGTGGGTCCCAAACTCATTCCTGCCAAAAAAGCGTAAATTCCTTGCTGTTTTTGAATTGGATAGTAACCGCGATCGCGGCTGAGTTCTTTCATTTGATAGCCCCGACTCATGCCAGTTTCGTCCCACATACTCCAAGCTAAACAATAACTGTGCAAGGAACTGCGGGTTCTTTGGCAGTCAGAAAAAGCATCGATAAAACTGTTAGCTGCTGCATAAGCGCCAACAGTCGTTCCTCCAAAAAAACCGTTGACAGAAGAGAAGTTGATAAAAATACTATCAGGGTTATCTTTAATTAATTGGTGCAGTACCCAGGTGCCAGATACCTTAGAACGCAAGGCTGTTGCCAAACCTGACTGCGTTTCTGACTCTATCAAACTCTCACGGGCTACACCTGCTAAGTGAATAATGCCATCCAACTCGCCCCAAGCCGATCGGATGGCTTCCATACCCGGGCGATCGCTAATATCGACTGTTTCATACATGACAGTCCCATTTAGCTGTTGTAATTGCTCAAAAACTGCGAGTTTTTCTGCCAGTAGCGGTGTCCGACCAACCAATATTAACTTGGCTTGATAATGTTTGAGCAGGTATTTCGCAATTTCTACGCCAATTCCTCCCAGTCCGCCAGTAATGAGATAGCTACCGCCTGTTTTAAAAGGCAATGCTTGCTTACATTCGCTAGACCAGTTTACTCGTTCCAGACGCGGAACCAAACGCTGTCCCTTGCGGTAGGCAACTTCTCGTTCTTTTGTTATGTCTTGCATCTCCGCCAGAATAGAATCCCCGTTTACCTCAACTCGACCGACAGATAAATCAATATGACGGCAGTTCAACCAAGGCATTTCTTGAGGGATTGTTTTCAGCAAACCAAGAACTGAGGACTTTTCGTATGCAATCTCGTCATTAGCTCCTGTAGACTGGGTATGACTGGAAATGAATAATAGTTTTGCTGGATGTCGATCGCCTTGAACCTTTGCCAAAGCTTGTACCAAGAAGAGTAAACTGTAAACTCCGGTATTTTGAGCCGTTTCCAATTCTGCCAGACTGGAAATTTCTCCTTTATACTTGCTGTAATTCCATAAATGTATAATTTGCTCGATATATTTTTGCTTGACTGCTATGCTTTCTAGTAGTAAATAATAATCCTCGGCTTTTTCGGGATTTATACTGTAGCAATCGTCGCTGAATTTAACAAAAACCGCTCCTACCGATACTTTAATACAAGATTGATTTTCCTGCTTCAGTTGCTCGCCGATATAATCCCCCAATCCTAATGGATCGATAAAAATTAATGTCTGCCCTGTTGACAAATCAGTTGATGGGCGTAATTGTTTTGTTTGCCAGATTTGGCGGTAAAACCAGTCGGGGATGGTTTTGGCATTCTCCAACAGAATATCTACTTTTTTGAGAATATGGTTGAATTCGCCTGCTGACAATTGCTGACTGAGTTGCGATCGCTGAATTTTGCCAATAGAAGTTTTGGGAATGGCTGTCTTCTCTACAGGCAGCAAGCAATCAGCTTTAATGCCAATTTGAGTGACAACTTGCTGCTGAATTTCTTCTAATTTGTTCCGCAACAGACGATCGTTATCGGCGAGAGAAGTAGAGAAAAATATCGCTAATTTATCTCGTCCTACACATACCGCAGCCGTGTATGACACTTCAATATCTGGAAGTTTTTCGACGACGGCTTCAATTTCATGACTGTAATAATTAGCCCCATTAATAATAATGACATCTTTTTGCCGTCCCGTAATTGTTAAGCGTCCCGCTTGTATAAATCCAAGATCGCCTGTAGCGAACCAGCCATCTGCAGTAAAGACTTCCCGATCGAGTTGAGAATTGTTATAGTAACCCTGCGTGACCTGTTCGCCCTTTACTTGTAAATACCCGATTGTCCCTTCTTCTAAAACTTGATTTTCACCGCTTACGATTCTCAAAGACACACCCGGAATGGGAAGCCCCAGTTCTGCAAAGGAAGTCGGGGTTGGGTTTTCTAACAAAAATTTGTCAGAAAAAGTCACGCCTGAAGAAGTTTCTGCCATTCCCCAAGAGGAATGCATCGCCTGGGCAGCTAACTGGTGGGATTGAAATACTTCCCAAAATCTTTGGGCTGTTTGCGGTACGATCGGTTCAGCGGTATTTAACAAAGACCTGACTGCAGACAAATTCCACGTCCGCTGTTTAATTTCAGCAGATTGCTCGTTAACGAGAGTAAAGGCAAAATTAGGACTCCAAGTGTTTGTCACCTGATAGCGTTCCAACAAGTCAAACCATGTCAGCGGCTGATGTAAAATCAGATCTGTGGGTACGTGAATTTGCTCGCAACCAATAAATACGCATCGGATACAGCAGCGAATCAGAGGTCCCGGATGGTCTAGGGATAACCAATTGAGAGATATATCTTCTTGAGTCAATTGATTGACTTCAGAAGTAGCCGCCACGCTACTTAATATATTCCAATGACTCAGCATGACTCCTTTAGGCATTCCCGTACTTCCGGAAGTTAAGAGTAAAATTGCTAAATCATCTGGCTGACTGAGATGATAATCAGGATCTGGGTCATATTCGTAAAGCCGATCGCAACTTTCCACTTTAAAATTTTCTAAACCGAGCATTTCCGACCAAGAAGCGATCGCCTCTACCAATTCTTTGCTAGCTAGAACGATCGGATTTTCCAACATCTGCCAGGCATTGTGCAATTTGTTCGCAGCATTATTGACTTCGCTGTAGGTAGGAGCGATCGCCAGGGGGACAGGTACAAAACCTCCCAGAATGCAGCCCCAAAATGCCGGAATAAAATCTTGCGGATTTTTGATTTGCAGTATGACTTTATCTTGGGGTTGGAGACCGAGTTCTTTCAAAAGAGCCTTGATTCGTTGTGCCTGTGTCAGTAAATCCCCATAGGATTGAAATAACTCGCTACCATCGGGCTGTATGTATAGAATATTTTTATTACTCGTTCTAGCCGTAACTTGCAATAGTTCTGCAAGGGTACGCGGCATATTTTCTGGATATTGTAGCGGTCTGCCGTGGCTGATAGCGTGCGATCGTGACTTCGCGATCGGTGCTTGGGGTTCGGCAGCAAGCAATAATTGGCTATCACCAGAAACAGCAGTAAAGTCAACAGCCCGAGCTTCTGTCTGCGGTAATAAGTCAGATAAATGCAAAGGTGGTAAAGTATTAGTCTGAGATTGAACAACTACCGCCACTTGCTCAATTTCTGGCAGACCGCGCAGTTGTTTTTCCCCGCGTTGTACCAAGTCTCGATCGATCGCAGGTAAACAACGGATAGCTGCTTCGTCAATTTCTCCTGTATCTGTCAGCGGTAAAGCCGATACTTGTACGTATATATCTGGTTGCTGGTAAGTAGCTAGTTGAGATTGCAAATAAGAATTTAGCTTTTCTGTAGCAGTCAATTTAGAGGATGGCACCACATAAGCAACAATAGTGTTTTCTCTTTCTAACACAAAACAATCTTCAACTTCAGGAGCAGACATCAATGCAGCTTCAAGTTGTTGCAGTTTAATTGGTTTGCCCTTTTTCTGTAGCTTGGTTATAAATGAAGCAATTTTTTGCTCTTGATTCGTTGCGATCGCCTCTAACAAACCTTGTAAGTTTTCTCGGATCGATGTGATTGTTTTTGACCCAAAGCGATCGCCATCATACTTGATGCGTACTGACAATTCTGAACCTGGACTGACCATTAATGTCAAAGGATAATTAGTATGTCCAGTTCCTTTAATTTGACCTATTTTTAAGTCTCCCTGCCTTGTGGAAGTATCTACCGGATAGTTCTGAAAAATAACAATGCTTTCAAACAAAGGCAGACCTTGGGGTACTTCACTCAAAGTTTGAATTTCCACCAACGGCATATAGGAGTATTGTTGTTGTTCAACCTGCTGTGCCTGCAAGTTTCTCAACCAAGGCAATAGTTCCACTTCTTCGGGCACTTGCACGCGCACTGGTAAAGTATTAATCGACACCCCCACCATTGATTCTACTTTTGGTAAAGAAGGTGGACGACCGGAAACAGTGACTCCAAAGACAACATCTGACTCCCCACTATAGCAACTTAGCAGTAGCGCCCAAGTTCCCTGTAGAATTGTATTTAATGTCAAACTATTTGAGCGAGCTAAAGACTGCAAAGCCGCAGTCGTCACTTCTGTTAAATGAAAATCTTGCTCTGTGTAACAATCTTGATTTTTTGACCTTTTAATGCTTGGTAAAATAGTAGGCATTTTAAAGCCCTGGAGTGTTTGTTGCCAAAAAGCTTCAGCTTTGGAAAAATCTTGCTGTTGCAACCAAGCAATATACTCTCGGAAGGGCGTGGGGGGCGGTAAATATAAATTTTCACCTCTGGCGATCGCTTCGTAGGACTCAAAAACTTCCTTAAGGACGATCGCCATACTCCAGCCATCAAGTAATAGATGGTGCAGACTCCAGACAAATTCCCAGCGATCGGGTTCTAACTCGATCGAAGCACACCGCATCAGCGGCGCTTCGTCCAGATGAAAGCCCTGCTGACTATCAGCTTGCAGAAAAGCCGATCGCTTTTCTTCTAATTCTAAAGGCGTCAGTCCCCGCCAAGAGCGATCGACCCAAGGTAACTCCACAGTAGAGTGGACTACTTGAAGGGGTTTTTCCAACTCTTGCCAGTGGAAGGAAGTCCGCAAAACCGCGTGTCTAGCTACAACTTTATGCCACGCTTGTTTAAAAGCATCTATATTCAACTTTCCTTGTAAAGTCCAAGCAAGTTGATGAAAATACACTCTAGAACCCTGTTCGTAAAGGCTGTGAAACAGAATGCCCTGCTGCATAGGGCTTAATTCATAGATATCTTCAATATCATCCATCTTTTATCTCTTTTACTGTTTTTTCTAAACTAGACAAGTAGGCAAATTCCCGCCAAGCGGTAACTTTTTGTACCCGCGCTCCACCCAAAGAATACCGTTTAAAAGAGGCAACAGGCAACAGGTTCTATCTCAGAGGATGTGTGAACACTTGAAACAGGGTATATTTTATCATTCTGCGCGTAACGAAGTAAAGCGAAGAATCCGAGGATATGGTTAATTTTTTTTGACACGCTTGACTGCGCTATCGTTCGGTTGGACATGGCATTTTTGACTTCTCAGACATTTTCTAAGAGGTTATAGGGAAGCAGTTAAAATAGGTAATTTCCTCTTGGTTAGGGATTTATATAGCAATCCTTGTAGGAACTGTGAAGTCACCGAATACCAAAAACCCGGTTAATTCAAAGAAACCGGGTCGATCAAAATTCAGGAAAGATTTACGGTTTAATCCAATTGCATGTTCTCAATTAAGTAACGTGTTGTTTCATGCGAGATTTTGAGCTTGCGATCTTTGGCTTTAGGAGGTTTTTTCCCTGGTTTTACAGCCTTGCGGGGAGCGAGTTCGGGACGAGTAAGAAAATACTCAGCGGGTTTACCAGTTAATATGCTGCGGACTTGACTGTGTGACTCATGGGAATGCAGTACATTGCGCCATTTCTTGAGTTGTCCGACTTGAGGCCCAATCATTTGAATGACTTCTTCCTCATCATGTTCGACAAACCAAATTTTAGCTGCTTCAAACACATCAAAATCAGGGTCTGAATCCTTTGAATCTCTAACCCTCATCACCCTGTGATTATTCGATGCTCCTATGTAATAAATGTGTAAGGGATCGTCTTTAGAGGGATACAACTCATAAATCCAGCCGTCTTTGAACAACACCAAGCTACGATCTTGGTCTAGCGCTAAAGTCCACCCCCCTTCATAATTACCGAGAAGCAGCTCCACATCGTCCAAATTTTCGGATGCGATCGTGTATGATGACACTTTGTTTGGAACTGTTGTTTTCAAATCATTCAAAAAATCGTTATAAAGGGCTTCATTGTCAATTAAGTTGTCGAGATCGGAGTCATAGAGCAACTTAAGCAGCTCTTGATTCATTTCCATCGTCAACTCACGACCAAAACAGCCATTGCTGAGGATGACCATGCCGACATTGTGTTCTGGAACTAGCATCTGCATACAAGCCCAGGATGGTAAAAACCCTCCATGATGCCGTACTGTGATTTTTTCGTTAGGATTAGATTTCCTGGGAATTTCTTCTACCCACCAACCCATTCCATACCTTGTGGTTCCTGTAATACCCACATCATCAACATTTGTTTTAGAGGGTTTGCCTTCTACATTCCAAAGTTCCTGTAGAGTTTCAGCATTAACCACCCGCTGACCATCTGGGTTGACTCCGTTGTTCAACAAAGTTATCAGGTAACGGTTCATATCTTCAACGTTTGAAACCCCCTGACCTGCTGGACCTATACCATCGATAAAATTAATACTTATCGAACCTTTTTCAAAAATTTTTGGTATTCCATCCCTCATATCGAGGCCGTAGCTGACAGCATAGTCACGACTAGCACTTGATAAAATAGCAGTGAGACAGGTACTTTCCATGCCAATAGGCTTAAATACTTTCTGGCGCATCAATCGCTTATAAGCTGGCAGCAATTGGGATGTAGGCTTTTGATTTTTTAAAGGGGTCAGGTAAGCAGCACTTGCATACAGCTCGTTGTTATAAAGGTGTTTCCCAATATTCTCTGGAAAGCATGGCAAAAAAGGGATATTTTTGATAGTGTATATTGCAGATTGGTCATTCCAAAGCGTTGCATTAGCACCCAATATCATATCTTCTATGTTAGCAAACGGATTAACTGCACCGTCTATGCCACTAGCCATCCCCAATAAATCTTTAACTTTTAGTGGGTCTTTGATTTCATCGGGAAATTTGTATTGCGAGCTAATTTCAGAGACTGGAGTATCCCAAGTATATAAACCCTCATCTACTTGAGTAGCAGTCATAAAAGCTGTCAATGACTTAGTCATTGACCCCAAGGTAAAAAGAGTTTTTGGAGTAACTGGCTCCTCTGTTTCCAAGTCTCGCACGCCAAACCCCTGAGACACGAGCACTTGGCCATTTTGAACAATGCCTAATGATGCCCCAGGTATCATATAGAACTGCATCCTTTCTTCAAACTTTTTCTTAAAGTCTTCCAATTGTCGCGCACATAAGGCTGAGTTTGGTGCTGTTGTACTGTCTGTCATTTTTTTATCCTAAAATTTGTTCTTTTTGATTTTAGCCAGAAAACTGTCTCACTGGAATTTAGACTAAAAAACGGTCGCAGCTAAAAGTAGCTGCCTTTGAATAGAAGGGAAGCTGTTGCTCAAAAACTCAAGAGGTAGAAGATTAAGCGGAACTTACCCCCTGCGGGGTAGTGCCAAAGAGAGCTATCGCATACGAGCTATAGGTTTACCCGCTTCGATGGGCTCGCGGCTGCTGTCATGTAACTTAAGATTTTCTTCCTGGGGGGGGGTGACAAAGAAGTCTAGGAGATATAGCCTTTCGAGCGAAAGATGAGGTATCTTGCTAATGACACTCACTCATGAGGGTCAGACAGAGAATATCAGATCAAATGAACTATAGTTACATGGTTCAGTAAAGCCACGGGAAAGCGATAGCACACATAATAGCATTTTTTGACAGTACGATCTGCTTGACTCACAACACGTTTACTTGTACTCCTCTTCATACATTGTTAAAAATGAAAGCTGATTCGATTGATTTTAGGCAAAAAATTATTGATACTTATCATACTGAACCGATTTCACAAAAAGCAATAGCTAAGCGTTTTTCTGTAGCCCTCAGCTTTGTACAAAAATTGCTTAAACAATATCGTGAAACACAAAACATTACTCCCCGAACTGACCGATGTGGAGTCAAAGGCAAACTTAATGCAGAGCAACTACTCATATTTGCCCAATTGATTGAAGTAAACCATAATGCAACCCTTGAAGAACTTCGTTATTTACTTTATGAAAAAAGTGGATTTTCCGTTAGTAGATAGACAATAGCAACAATGATAAAACTCTTAGAGCTTACTGTCAACAAAGACTCTGTTCCTTTCGGGCAAAGGCACCGACCGAGTTCAACTCCTGCGGTGTGAGTTCTGGCAAAAACTTAAATAGATTAGTTTGAAAGACTTAATATTCATTGACGAATCGGGAGTTAATTTGGCAATGGTTAGGTTACATGCGAGAGCTTTGAAAGGTTAAAGAGCTCTCGCGACCAAAACCAAATAAACATGGCAAAAAGGTCTCAATAATTGGAGCAATGTCAGTCAAAAAAAAATGACATCGGTTAATCTAATAGGCGGAACTGATGCCATTACATTTGAAGTTTTTATTATCAGAAAAGTTGTGCCAAAACTCTGGAAAGGGGCTTGTGTAGTGATGGATAATTGTCCCATTCAGTTGGGAGAAGAAGTGGAAAAAGCCATCGAAAAAAAAGGGGCGAAATTAATATACTTATCTCCTTATTCACCAGATTTTTCACCACTTGAAAATCTGCGGTCAAAACTTAAAAATATTCTCCGTTCTCTCAAGACTACTAATTATCAAGAATTAGCAGAATCCATAAATTTGGCGTTCAGTCAAGTTACACCGTCAAATATTTTTAACTTGTTTACACACTGCTGTTATTGTACCTCATCTTTCGCTCGAAAGGCTATAAATCAAGAAATCTTTGTAGTTTGCGACGACGACTTTCGGTAGTAATTGGGTAAGGGAATACTCGCACGAGTCTCTCTAACCTCACTTCCTTCTCAGATTGTATCAAGGGGAGCAAGATTCTGAGTAGAATAAACTGGACTTGTGTCAGTTGTCTTTGTAAGTGGGTCTAATAGAATGTTGGTAACATTATTTTTGGGATAGGAAGCGCGTGTAACAATTCGGCTGCCAATCTTTTTTTAGCATAACCTGGCTAAATGTTTACACTCTCTGGGTTTGGGGCGGATTGTCACCCCCCAGACATTTGCCGCTTATCCTTAAAAAAAAGCCATCTTTTGGTTTAAGTAACACTCTTACGAAGCATAAATTTGCCTCAAAGGCAAATTTATGCTTCAAGTGAGAATTATCCCAAATCGTGAAATATTTAGTAGATGAGCGCTATCCTCATGCGAAAGTGATTAGTGTGGTTCAATATAATCTTAATACTCATGTCAAAAGTGCTTTTTATGAAGCTTTTCCTCCTGAATAAACTAAACGCCTCACCGACAAATTAGAGGATAGGAGCAACTGACTGAATTGGAGGTGGGTCGAGCGAACACTCCGCAGAAGAAGGGACATCAGGCAGTTGGCTTTCAACAAGCCGCAGAGGAGGATATAGGTATGCCAAAAAGGTTGTCAATATCATCGATAAGCCCAGGAAGACGAACAGCAGATCGATGCCGCGACCTGTTCCTACGCCAATGATTTGTCCAAGGCTTGATGCTAAAGGACTATCACTTGTCATGAAAGGTTCAAAAACATAGTCATCTAACGGTCCGGCTAGTAGAGCCGCCAAGGGTAGACATGACCGGGCTACCATCCGTCTAAGGGCAAAAACTCTTCCTTGAACCTCGGGTGCAACTTTTGTTTGCCAGATAACTTGGAGACAAGCACGGATAACTGGGGAACCAAATAAGAAGAGAAAACCACCAATACATAAAAAGAATATGGAACTGTGTAATCCCACAGCCATGATAGACACAGCCATAAATATAGCAACCCCAAATACAGTATTAATGCGCTGAGCAGGACCTTTCCAAATAATCATCAGCAAGCTACCAGCGAGCATACCTATGCCGCTAATCGACTCGACAGTACCCAGCACCACAGGAGAGAACAACTCTAGTATTAAAGGAGGGAACAAGACAGTTATTAATCCCGTAAACAAGTTAATAACCGCGAAAAAAATAAGTATTCCGACTAACCCTGGTCTCGTGGTAATGTAGGTGAAGCCGTAGACTAATTCTTCCCAAAGCGCTTTTATGCTAATTTCTTGCGTAGTGGTCTCCAACTCTGGAAACCGGACACAAAGTAGGCTTAATAGCGCAAAAATGAAAGTAGCGAGGTCGAGGAAAATAATACCCCTCAATCCTATTGTTCCTAGAAGAACACCAGCGATCGCGGGAGATAGGATTTGAGCGACGCCTTCTCCTGACTGAACCATGCCACTGGCGCGACTCAACTGTTCTTTGGGAACTAACAGGGTAGTTGCTGCGGTATAAGCAGGCCATTGGAAACTGCTAAATAAGGAATTTAGCGCTGTAATCAAATATATGTGCCAGATTTGAAGCGTACCAGTGGCTACCAAAACAGCGATCGCCAGCGTACACATACCGCTACCACAATCACTAAGAATCATCGTCCAGCGCCGACTCCACCGATCAACTAGAGTTCCTGCTATAGGAGAAATTACCACTAGAGGTAGAGTGGCGCACAGAGTGATCAGGGCGAACTGCGTGACAGACCCTGTGTTTTGATAAACTCTTACGCCCAAGGCAAAGCTGGTAAGAGTCGAGCCAATCAGGGAGATTAGCTGACCGAACCAGATGAAGATAAAGACTTTCATTTTTTCCTTTGTAAATCTTTCACATCTGTAAATAAATGATACATTAATACCTACGGGGCTACAACTTTGGCTATAAACTACTCTTAATAAGCTTTTGGACTTGGTTATCGCGCTGATAATAAGGACGAAGATGAAGGCTTAATGCCATCAATTGCTCGGTTGAATGAAGATTTTAAGTTATTCCACCCGAGATAAAGGTTATTACAGAGACTGAACAGAAATCTTTGCAATTTCCATCATCAACTTCTCGAACTCGTTTTGACTTAGCTCCGCATCAGGAAAGCTACGTATACTGTAACCTCCTGTTTCTTCATCTGTCAAAAGTCTTAAATTACTTAGCCGGCGCTCTGGTTCTTCTACAATACTTTGTAGCAGTGTTTGAAAACTCTTTAGCATTTGAACTATTGTCGATGCCTCAAATAAATCTGTTTTATATCTCAACCGACCTTTTATGCCTTCTGGTATATATTCTAGAATAAATTCTAAATCAAAAATCGCAGTTGGGTTCTCGAATTCCAGCGATCGCACTTGCAAACCAGTTAATTCTAATCCTTCAACTGCCGTATTTTGCAGAGTATACCATACCTGAAACAAAGGATTGCGACTCAAATCTCGTTTTACATTAAGTTCTTTTACTAGCTTTTCAAAAGGAACATTCTGATTTTCGTATGCTTCTAAAGTTACTTGACGCACCCGAGTTAATAATTCCAGAAAACTTGGATTTTCCTCCAAATTAATCCGCAATACCAACGTATTAATAAATAGTCCAATGAGTGGCTCTGTCTCTTTAGGGTAACGGTTGGCGATCGGAGAACCAATAACAATGTCTTTCTGAGAACTGTAACGAAACAATAAAGTTGCTAAAGCTGCTAACAGAATCATATAAAGAGTAGCTCCAGACCTCTTACTGAGATTTTTGAGATTTTCAGTTACCTCTGCGCTTAACTGAAATGTCTCGCTATCTCCTTGCATACTATCTACTAGAGGACGGGGGCGATCGGTCGGCAGTTCTAGCAATGGCGGTGTCCCAGCGAGTTTTTGTTTCCAATAGTCTAGCTTGGGTTTTAGGATATCTTCGTTAAGCCACTGGCGCTGCCAAACCGCAAAGTCAGCATACTGAATTGGTAAGTCTGCTAAAGGTGAAGGCAAGTTTTTTGCAAAGGCTTGATATAAAGTAGACAATTCTTTAACAAAGATTGCTGTAGACCACCCATCAAAGACAATATGATGCATGGTAACGAGCAGAATGTGAGATTCTGAACCTAGTTGCAACAAACTACTCCGCATCAACGGGCCGTTAGCTAGATCGAACGTTCGTGATATTTCTTCAATAGCTAACCGTCGGGCTTGGGAAGCTTTTTCCACCTCTGAGTAATGCTGCAAATCGATGACAGGTAATCTTACAGTTAAGCCGGGGTCGATCGCTTGGACTGGTGTACCATTTACTAACTTGAAAGTGGTACGCAATATCTCATGACGCTTAATGATTTCAGCTAAGGTTTGTTCTAGAGCTTTGACATTTAAGTTGCCATTTATCTCTAAGACCGTTGACAAATTATAAGCAGCGTTACTTCCTCCTTCTAGTCTATCTAGAAACCAAAGTCGTTGCTGAGTCCAACTTAAAGGTAGCTCTTGAGTTTGGGAAACTGGACGAATAGAAGGAAATGTTTCTTCTAAAGCCCCTTGCTCCTGTTGCTGCAAGTATGCTATCAGGTCTTGCTTGCGAGCTGTCAATTCAGCCTGTAATTCTGATGTGAGCATTCCCTTCGGCGCATTACATCGCAGGCGAGCCCCTTCTACCCAAACTTTGATGTCCTGCTTTTGCAAATCTAATAAAAAATCCGAAGTGCTTTTCATATTAAATTTCTATTTCTTCTCTATCTGTTATATTGCTTGTGTCTTTGAGTCCCCGCTGGGCAGAAATCATGCCTTCAATATGATTAGCCATCTGGGTAATCGTAGGGGCTTCAAACAAACTAGCCAAAGATAATTTTACAGAAAAAACTTCCCGCAATCTAGCAATGACTTGCGTAGCCAGCAAAGAATCGCCACCTAAATCTAAAAAGTTATCATGAACCCCCACTTGGTCAATTCCCAAATAATCTTGCCATATTTTAGCCACCTTTTTCTCAACATCGGTGCTAGGGGCTATGTAAGCACTATTGAGTTGGGGGCGAGGATGGGCAACTGAGGATACTGGTGCTGCTGATTTTGATTCTTTTAAGAAAATACCTCCGGCAGTCTGTGTCGCTTGCTTTAGCCTTGTTGTCAAATCGACGGTAGATACTACAACCTGGGGTAGGTTAGCGCCCAAAATTCGTCTAAAAGCTTCTAAACCTTCTTTCGGCAGTATCCCTTGACTGAGCTCTCTTTCACGACTGCGGTAATTGACATCCGGAACAGAGACCCGGCCATTTTTTCCCTGGCTTTCCTGACTTTTATGTTCCGCCAGCCCCGGGAAAGACACCACAATCTTCCCGATATGTTTAGCCCGCGCCATATATGCGAAAGCCTCATTCACGGACATTGCCGAGAATACCTTAACCGGAAGCGGACTAAAACTCCCTTTTTCAAATTCTTGCACGATATCTCGAAAAATAGAACTAAATTTTGGAAGTTCAGGCCCCACTAACAGCGCAAATAAAGATAAACCTTTTTTAAATGGTTCTAGACCGAATTGACTATTACTGTATATATCCCGCATCCCTATTTCTATGAAACGTCCGTAGGGAGCCATAATCGCAAAATTCTTTGCTATGAATTCTCCAGCTAAGCAATTCAAAATGACATCTACACCTTTACAGTTGGTGTATTGCATCACTTCATCAGCAAAATCCAGAGACCGGGAATCCATAATATATTCTATCCCCAGTCCTTGCAGAAATGCGCGTTTTTCTGGGTTGCCAGCCGTTGCCAAAATTTCTGCTCCCACCCACTGAGCCACTTGTACAGACGCCATGCCCACGCCTCCTGTGGCAGCATGAATCAGAACTTTTTCTCCACGTCGCAGCCTTGCCAATTCTATTAAGCCATAGTAAGCAGTCATAAAGGCTACTGGTATTGTTGCGGCTTCTTCTATACTGAGAAATTTGGGTTTTTTAACAATTAATTCTGTAGAACTTCTTAGATACCTACTAAAACAGTTGGAACCAAAAGCTATGACTTCGTCTCCAATTTCAAATCCTTCAACTTTATCTCCCAATTTGACTATTTTTCCAGCACATTCCAAGCCAAATCTAACAGGTACACCCGGTTCCACCGGCATCATCCCCAATGCTCGGAGTACATCTTTGAAATTCAGACCCGTTGCCAGAACCTCTATTTCTACTTCACCATACCCGGGTTGGACGCGGGGCACTGACTGAAATTTGAGAGTGTCCAGTAGTCCTAGTTCGGCAATTTCCAAGCAAACGTTTTCACTTTCCAGAAAAAACTGTTCTTTTTCCGTTTTTGGTTCTATCTCTATCATATTTCAAGCTCGAGTTAAGTGTAAGTATTCAGCCGTCACTTTTCGCCATCAAATCTTTTCATCAAATCAAACCTTTTACCGATAAACTTCATCATTATCAAGTAAAATTTTTATTTCGTTATCAATCCATTTATTTTTTTAAAAAAAAGGGTATAAATGAAAGGCGCGAGCGCAGAAGATTGAGCAAAAACAATCAAACCTCCTCAAATAACTAGAGTCACAATTAAAGGAATTAACCAGTATTTTTGTTGCTGCTTGATGAACGCACTACGGTCTTTCAGAAATTACAAATTGTCTTTTAACATCAGAATGGTTTCTCCATACTTTCTTTAGTTCTTATCCGGCTGCTTTGGCGATAAGTAGGTAAGTTTGACTGGAAGCCTCGCGCCCATGAGTCTTGATTTAACAGCCGTTTCATCAATCCCATTGGCACAATGATTATATAGAATACAACCCCAAGCATAATTCGTGTTTGTATCCAACCTAGAACCAGTCCAATCCTCATCCAGGTTTGGTAAAACAAATTGAGAGTTGCGGGTGCAATTAGTGCCCAAATCCATAGAACTCCAGCAATCAGCCACGGCAAAATCGACAGAGAATGATGACGTGTTATTGGTAATACAAGACCAAACAAAATCGCCACAATTGCTCCGCCAATCAGTCCGAATTCTCGTAGACCTTTTTTGTCAAGTTCTGTTATCTGCTCCATGATTGAAGTTCTCTTGGGTTAATCTAAGTCAAAAAGTTTTCCATGAATCATCTTCAGGCATCTGTGGCTGTTCGGGTTTAGTTAACAATAAATTGTCTAAAACTAAATAGTTCATTTCCGTTCTCATACAACAGCAATAAGCGTTTTATGCTTGACAAGCAATCAGTTCACCTACATTAAAAGAACTATTCACCAATATCGCACAACCAGTTAGTGTCTCAAAATGACAAATTAAATCATAGTAACGAGGATTGGTTTCTTTGTGAACGGTTTGAATGCGAGCAGTGCAATCAACACGGGGCACCGATGGAAGCTGGGAACGCTTGACTTTCAGCTTGTCAATGCCAAATAGTTGTTCTTCCTCCTTTGTCATAGGAATTCGTAAATTCTTTTTGACTGGTACTACTAATACCATATAGGGACGGGGACGGTCAAGCTCCTACACCATCTAAACATAAAACGGCGGCACGCTCAAAATGACTGGGAAAAAAAGCAGAAGCAGCATGTGCTTGGTGATGTTCAGTAAACAATAGTGGGGACAATTGAGAACTTTTACACGCCGCTATTGTAGCCAATTCTTTTTTCAGTAGCGTTTTTAGATACAGCTTTTCTTTCAACCAGATTGGCATGGCGGTGATCGATGAGCGAAAACCTCTGGGCGCATAGGTTAAGTAGGTTTCCAGTAGCCGTTCAAATTTGAACAATAACTTTTCATAAAACACAATTTGGTCGATGTCTGACAAGTTGATGCTTGCCTGTTTTAGACAATAAGCGTTTTTCCTGAACAGCCGAAACAATTTCACCATCAACGACTAAAGCTGCCGCACTCTCACGATCGTAAGCTGAAATACCTAGAACAGGCATTTTAACAACTTTAGATTTGTGTGAATAAGCCTGCTAACAAATAGGTACTGCAAAGTATCTTACCCCAGATTTTGATGGTATTATTTGCTGCCATCGATCTTCCTGAGAGTATACTCTTCTATGTCTACTATCACCACTCCCATTTCGTCTGCGATGGTAACATTCATTTTCAAACTGGACGATTTACCATCAACTGGTTGTTGTGTAATATAGCTGTAGACTTTTTCTGGTATCGGTCTAGTAAGCTTGACTTTTTTATAAGAAAACGGCAGGTAAGCGCCATCTTGATTTTTCAAGCCCATGAAACCGGTAGCTGTGTCTAATAAAGCTGGGTGCAATTTATAGTCTTTGATGTCAGCTATAAAGTTTTCGTTCAGTTCCAGAAAGGCTAATCCCTCATTTTGACCAAACTTTACCCATTTTACATTGTCCCATCTGGGACCGAATTCTATCAAACTTGCTTGCGGTTTTTCTACTAGAATGGGGGTTTGTTGGTGTTCTAGACATTTTGCTTCTAGTTTTTGGATTGCAAGTTGCGTAGGTTTCTCTACTTCTAGGCTGACAATTTCTCCAACACAATGTTTTTGCCACTGCTGTGAATCGGAATTCAATTTGCTAACTATCTCGAATTCCCACTCATTTCCATTTTTAGTAATAATTGTTCTTACTTCTTTCTCTTCGTCTGCTTTCACAGTTAATGGAGTCAAGAAAAATACTTCCCGCAGTTCAACGGTTTCGCTATGAGTGAGGTGTTCAAAAGCTGCTCTCGCTATTTCTAAGTATGCAGTTCCGGGAATAGTTGCTTGTCCCATAACAAGATGTTCTTGGAGTATCCAGTTTTTACTGATACTCATGTTAGATATGTATATTTTTTTGTTGCTTTCATCTACTCCCATAACGCTATCAAATAACGGGTGAGCGATCTGCGAGTAATCGGCTTTTGTTCCTGTTGATTTTTCTGCCGTCGCCGCTGCCATACCAACTTCTTGCCAAGCATCCCAGTTGATAGATACTGTGAATTTACCTTTGGAGTTTTTATACTGAGCGAATGCGTCTAGAAAAGCATTGGCAGCACAATAGTCAACTTGACCCAATACAGGGATAAGGGAATTTAGTGAAGAGGTAACAACAAAGAAATCTAGCTGAGTATCTTTGAGAAGGGCGTCGAGAATGAGAGTACCCCTTACCTTGGGAGCGAGAATTTTTTCAGCCATTTCTCGCGTTTTTTGCTGAATCAAGCCGCCACCAGGCACTCCGGCGGCGTGGATAACTCCGTTGATTTTACCAAAATGTTGCTTGGCGCGACCGATCGCCTTTTGCATCTGTTGAAAATCAGCAACGTCTGCACGCAAAGGTAAAACTTCAGCGCCAAATTTTTCCAGTTCTTGCAATTTCCGAATTTTGCAACTAACGTTTTCTGCTGAGTCGTGAGTCGCCAACCACTCTGACCACTCGTTTCGTTCTGGAAAAGCCGATCGCCCGATCAGAACCAATTTTGCTTGTACTGTCTGCGCCAGATATTCTGCTAATACCAGTCCAATACCTCCCATTCCGCCTGTTACTAGATAGACTCCTCCTGCGGTTAATCGTTGTATCCCCTCATTTGGTTTGTCTTCCAAGGGTATGGGTGTAAAAGTTTGTACCCAGCGATGCTGTCCTCGGTAAGCGATCACTTCATCAGAGGCAGGAATTTTCAACTCGGTCATCAGTTGGTCTATCGTTTCCTGATACTGTTCGGTTCCCGCTTGAGGAATTTCTAGATCGATACTCCGACAGTTAAAAGTAGGATATTCCTGGGGGATGGTTTTCACCGGTCCTATGATTGTTGCCTGTTCTGAACGCAACCGTTCTTGTCCGGTCACATTTTGCAAATTATTGGAGACGACGGCGAGTTGAAAATCATCATTTAAGTTCTGTTTCCCTAATGCTTGAGCGAGAAACAGCAGACTGTAAAAGCCTCGATCTAAAACTTCTTCAATTCCCTCCCAGTCGCACGGGGGACGGTCATCTCCTGCCAAACTCCACAGATGCACGATTGTCTTGGGAATGGCCGGTAGTTCTGCGAACAATCTCTCATAGTCCTTGATTTCTCTTGGATTGATAGCATACAAGCCCTCGTGCAGCTTGGTAAAGGATTCGCCAATCTTAACCGCGATCGCCTCTCGACTTTGTTCTTGTAGCTGTTTTGCCAGTTGGTCGCCCAAACCGTATTCATCAATAAACACCAGGACGCTAGCTGGTAGTTTGCCCTGTTTAGCTGCCCCGGGCTGAGACCTGTTCCAAGACGGGGTGTAAAACCAATCGGAAATATCTTGCTTTTTACCTTCTTCACCTGACCGGTTTGGTTGACCAACCTCCTGTGACTGTTTTTGAGGTGAAATCCAGTAACGCTGGCGTTCAAAGGGATAGGTAGGCAATGGCAGACGATGGCGTCGCTCCCTACTGTAGAATTCAGACCAATCCACCTTGACTCCAGCCAACCATAACTTGCCCAAAGTATCGAGGAGAAAAGCTAGATCTGCCTGTTCTTCTTGAGGGTGACGCAGCGATGTTAATACTAGCTGCGCTGTAGATTTATCTGGATGTCTTTTAGCTAGGGTACTCAAGGTTCGTCCCGGTCCCACTTCTAGCAATACGCGATCGGGATCTGGCAATAAATTTTGCAAACCTTCTTCAAATAGCACGGTTTCACGCAGATGCCTTACCCAATAGTTAGGATCTGTCGCCTGGGTTACTGTAATCCATTTGCCAGTCAGGTTGGAGATGTAGGGAATTTTTGGAGGCTGAAGGTTAACTTGTTTTACCCGCCTTGCAAAGCCGTCTAACATCGGGTCCATCATCCAGGAATGAAAAGCATGGGAAGTTTGCAGGCGACGACATTGAATATCTTGAGATGCGAGTTGTTTTTCTAAAGCCTCGACTGCTGCTACCGGACCTGAAACTACGCAACTAGACTGAGAGTTAATTGTTGCTAATGATAGTTCTGTTCCCAATAAGGTTTGTACTTTTTCTTTAGGAAGAAAAATGGAAAGCATAGCACCGATCGGCATTTGCTGCATCATTTCCCCACGGGCTGCCACTAAAGACAGGGCATCTTCTAATGAAAAAACCCCTGCTATACAAGCTGCTACATATTCTCCAATACTATGACCGATCGCCGCTTCTGGCTGCACTCCCCAAGCTTGCCACTGCTGCGCCAAGGCATATTCTATTACGAATAGAGCTGGTTGTGCTATTTTTGTTTGTTTGAGTTCTCGGGCTGCAACCTCCGTTTTTTCCGCACTCGGATAGAGTACCAGGCGCAGATCGATTCCTAGTTCCGGCAGTAATAATTCCGCGCAGCGATCGACTTGCTCCCTAAAGATTGATTCGCTGTCGTACAATTCACGCCCCATATTAACATACTGAGAACCCTGTCCTGAAAACATATACACGACAGGTCGTTCTTTTGGTTCGATATTGCTGGTAAAAACTTGTGTAGGTTCTAATTTATTTAGGGCGATCGCCGCTTCATCAAGCTGCTGACAAACAAGCATCCGTCGGTGGTTGAATGCTTGGCGACCCATACTCAGAGTATATGCTGCGTCCGCGATGTTCAGTTCCGGTTCTTGCTGGAAATAGGCTGCTATATCTTTTGTTCTTTGCTCTAAGGCATCACTTGTTTTGGCTGAAATTACTAGAATTTGCCAAGGACGTGATTCTCCTGATGCTTCGGTCGGTAGCGCTTCCTCTAAAATAATATGGGCATTAGTGCCTCCAATCCCAAAGGAACTGACCCCAGCGCGGCGCGGAAAACCATTAGTTTCCCATTTTGACAAGCGATTATTAACGTAGAAAGGACTATTGGCAAAATCAATTTTAGGGTTTGGCTTTTCAAAATGCAAGCTAGGAGGTATTGTCTTGTTTTTCAACGCTAATACCGTTTTAATCAAGCTCGCGACACCAGATGCTGCATCCGTATGACCTATATTAGTTTTGACTGAGCCGATCGCGCAGAAGTTTTTCCGATCGGTCTTTTCCCTAAAAGCTTGTGAAAGTGCTGCTATTTCAATGGGATCGCCCAAATTTGTTCCCGTACCGTGAGCTTCGATATAAGTAATTGTTTCTGGTTCGACCCCTGCCACGGCCTGAGCTTCCGCAATAACTGCTGCTTGACCGTCTATGCTAGGAGCTGTATAGCCTATTTTCAATGAACCATCATTATTAATAGCCGAGCCTTTAATTGTCGCGTGAACGCAGTCTCCATCGGCGATCGCATCTGAGAGTCGTTTAAGAACAACAATTCCTACACCATTTCCGCCTACAGTCCCTCTTGCTTCAGCATCAAAAGCACGACAATGTCCATCTGGCGATAAGATCATTCCTTCTTCATACAAGTGGCCTACTTTGTGAGGAACTCGCGCCGACACCCCACCTACCAAAGCCATATCGCATTCACCATTCAACAAACTTTGGCAAGCCAGATGCACTGCTACCAATGACGTAGAACACGCCGTTTGCACGTTGATGCTAGGTCCCTTCAAGTTCAGCTTATAAGACACTCGCGTCGGCAAATAGTCTTTATCGTTGGCTGTCACAAGTTGGTGCAGATTAACTAACTTCAATATATCTGGATTTTGATAAATATTATTAAGTAAATAAGTGTTGATACCTACCCCTGCATAAACGCCAATTAGACCATCATAGATTTCTGGGTTGTAACCTGCCTTCTCTATTGCCTCCCACGCACATTCTAAGAACATACGTTGTTGCGGGTCCATTAACTTAGCTTCGCTGGGACTAAAACCAAAGAAACTGGCATCGAACATATCTATCTCTGACAGCACTCCACCAGCTCTTACATAGTCAGGGTTACTAAACAACTCTGGTTTTACACCTTCAGCTAACAACTCGTCATCTGAGAACCTAGAAATTGACTCGACACCAGAGAGCAAGTTTTGCCAATATTCTTCGATATTTTTTGCACCAGGTAAACGACATGACATGCCGATTACTGCTATTTCTAAATCATTCATGTAATACCAATAAAAAAATCAAACAATTTTTTTTCCAGTCATATTTTTTTTACGACAGGATTAACCAAGTAATTATATGATGCCTGACTGCCTCTTATAAAAATTTTAGTAAATATTTACAATTTCCTAAAAATGTACGTTACGTACATATTATATGTATATTATTTGGAAAACCTCAACTATAACACGTTTGCATCATTTCAATAAAGTTTATTTAATAGCCTTACTCGTAACGCGACTACTAATTGCATTTGTATAGTCGAGTAAGGGCAAACGGCAGTTCGCCTAGTATTGGGACATAATTTGCAGATTGTGACGGTGAAAAATATAGCTACAGGTAGTATAATACCCAATGGCAGATCTGTTGCGTAAATTCTTCTCCCCAGATCGCCCGCTGTAAGTTAAATTGCTAACTACCACTTAGTATAAGATGGGTACTGGGCATTTTAAGTTTAGAGGGTCAGTGTCAGTCCTGATTCAGTAAAAAAAATCTCATCTCAAGTCCCCAGTCAAATGACAAAACTGATTATCCAAATTCCCTGCTACAACGAAGAAGAAACACTAGGTATAACTCTGAAAGAACTGCCGCGTCAGTTATCTGGAGTCGATACCGTCGAATGGTTGGTAATCAATGATGGCAGTCGCGATCGCACAATAGAAGTAGCAAAATCCCACGGAGTAGATCATATCGTCAATTTACCCCAAAACCAAGGTCTCGCCAAAGCTTTTATGGCCGGGCTAGAAGCATCTGTCCAAGCTGGCGCAGATATTATTGTCAATACAGATGCAGACAATCAATACTGTGCCGCTGACATTCTCAAATTAATTCAGCCTATTCTTCTGGAAGAAGCAGAAATAGTAGTAGGGGCTAGATCTATTGAGACAAATAATGAATTTTCTCCCTTGAAAAAGCTGCTGCAAAAACTTGGAAGTTGGGTAGTACGCATTGCTTCTAATACCGATATCCCCGATGCCCCTAGCGGTTTTCGTGCTTTCAGTAGGAAAGCCGTTATGCAAATCAATGTTTTTAATAATTATACCTACACCATTGAGACAATTATCCAAGCAGGGCAACAAGGAATAGCAATTACTTCAGTACCGATTCAAACAAATCCGGCATTACGGCCATCTCGTCTAGTGCGAAGCAATTGGAGTTATGTCGTGCGATCGTTTTTTACCATTCTCCGCATTTTCACGCTGTACAAGCCCCTATACTTCTTTTTTTTATTGGGAAATATCCCCTTAAGCATTGGTACTGTTTTAGGGATTCGCTGGCTGATATATTTCTTTATGGGGAGCGAAAGAACCCGCCTTCCCAGCTTAATTCTTGCTGCTATCTTAATTCTAATTGGATTTCAACTGTGGATCTTTGGTCTCGTTGCCGACTTAATAGCAGCTAACCGGAAACTACTCGAAGAAATTCAACGGCAAAGTCGTTGGAATAAATGCTCTAATTAAATTAACTCAAAATTCACAAGGAAAGGTTAATAAAAAATGGCAGAACAACAATCTATATCGAAGACAGGAGCGACAAAAATTATATCTTTAATTGTTAGTTTATTGATTCTGGTAGCCATCTACTGGAAAATAGACTTGCATGAATTAATCAAGGTATTTAAGAATTGTCAGGGCGGGTGGATGGTAGTTAGCCTAGGCATGGTTGTTCCCCTAACAATGTTGACTTCTTGGCGGCTACAACAACTAATGCCAAGAGGGCAAACTTTAGGATTTGGCGAAGCCAATCGCTTAATCCTAGCGTCTAGCGTCTTAAATATGTTATTACCCTCAAAAATGGGGGACATTGCCAAAGCTTATTTTATGAAGCAGCGAGGACATTTAGATGGTTCCCTGTCTCTATCTTTAGTGGTTTTTGAGAAAGCTTGCGATTTATTATCATTGCTACTCTGGTGTGCATTTGGTTTAATAATTTATCCTGCAAAAGATTGGTTGTTTTGGCTAATGACTAGCAGCGTTGCTTTCGGACTGTTAGCAGGTATTTTATTGCTGAGTTCATCAAAAATTGCTGAGATTTTTTTCAAAAATGCGGTTAAAATAGCGCCAACTAAAATTGCTCCTAAACTAGAAAGTTTGCAGGTATCTTGGCTGGAAATGCAAAATTATTTCTGGACCGACAAAGCTCAATTAGCTAAGATAACTATTGTTTCTATCTCAATCTGGCTGCTACATTTATTACAAATTTGGCTATTTATCCTAGCACTGGGGGCATGGACACCGTTTTTAGCAAATCTAGCCCTTTCACCCCTAGCAATTTTAGCAGGTTTACTGCCTTTAACTTTTGCGGGAGTTGGAACTCGCGACGCGGCGTTAATCTTTTTTTATCAGCCCTATTTCGATGCCCCTACATCTGCAGCATTAGCCCTACTTTGTACCTCGCGATATCTGTTACCTGCCCTGGGCGGTTTGCCATTTTTGGGAGAATTTTTGCTAAAAGACTCTCCAGATTATCAAGAAGTATCTCAAGGGTGAAAAGGAAAAATGAAACATTTATTTCACTTCTAAGGTTGATATCCATTTAACGTAATTACTTTGCTCTATTTCCCGACTAATCCATTCATCTGCTTGGGGAAAAGACGATCTGATCAGCGCACCTTTACCGTTATCTTCAAAACTAGGCGGCAAGAGAACGTGAACGCGCAGAGGGATGCTAGTATAAAAAGCTTGCCGATGTAAGTTTGTATCTTGTAAACCTCCGTAAAAATCAGCATGAGTAATGATTGCTCTTCCTGGTAAGTCTAGTGCCGCAAGCGGCTCTGGTAGATACCAAATATCTGTTTGATCGTTAAAATCTTTGACTAATTCTGTCCGAACCCTAGCTAAGTCTTGAGAAGCTAACCAAGGGTTATATATTTGGCTGGAAGCTGGCGTATAATTAACGGACGTTTCCCGCGCCTTAACAAAAATAGACGTACTGCTATAAGCCACAGGAATAGCAAGATAAAAGATGGCAGCAATACACAAAGAAACTTTGATTAAAAAGCTATCAGACTTTTTGTTCCATAGTTCGCATCCCGATTGTAAAGCTACAGGTAAAATAGCCAGACTTGCTGCGGTTAAATGACGCGCTTCGTAACTAACAGTTGCACCAATTGACCAAATACCAAATATAGCTGCCATACTGGTAAAAAATACAATTTTAGCTAATAAGCTGGCTTCTGATACTGCTCGCTCCTGACGGCGTAAAATCAACCATAACAACAATATACCTCCGGGAAGGCCGATTAAACCTATCCAAAGCGAATTTGGAGCGCTCGAAAGTTGAAAATTAAGGAGCAAAGTTTTCCCAAGTAATTCGGCATCTGTCATAGCTAGTGCAGGATTAGCTATCAAATAGATAAAGGTTTGCCATTTTAAGCTAATTATTTTAGCTGTACCTGTAACAAGATTTGCTGTTTTCCCTAAATTTTGGTTAACTAAGCTGAGAGTTAACAAGGGAATAGCAGAAAATAAGCAGACTAATAGATAAGCTGTTAATTGACTATTTTTTTTCTGTATATATTTATTGGTAGCACATTGAAATCCTAGATAAATCAACGCCCCTAATACAACAAATAAGAGTGAGTATTTTAAAATAAAAGCAAAGCCGATAATTAAGCCAATTACAGGAGAAATGATGAAAGTTTTTACCCAATTTTTAATATAAATAGTTTCATTTTTCCAAAATTTACTAAATTGATAAGTAGCTAACAGCAACCAAGGAGCATAAGCATAAACTAGCACTTCGGCAGAATACTGAAACAAAGCATGATTGCCATAGCGCAGACTAGGAATAGTAACAGCCAGAATTCCCCCTATCCAAATAGGAAGATCGAACAGAGAAAACCAACAGATCCAACCTAGAGAACCTAAAACAAAGCTGGCGATCGCAATTATGCGGATACTCATACCCACTGGTATTCCCTGTGCCACCAGTGGATAGGTTAGCAAATTAGTTCCTGGAGGCCACCAAGTAATCCATATAGCCTCATTAACAGCAAGGTCATTATAACTAGGTCTTACTAGATGATTAAACGAAGGGGAGTCTCCAGTAATAAACTGTTGTAACGCCTTCATCTGCCACGCACTATCGCTATAAAGACTCTGAGGATTCTTCAAAGCCACAAATACTAACAGTAAACTTGAGATGCTCGTGAGAATAATAAAAATTAGCCGAGATTGTTTCATATATTTAGAGGATGTTTGAAAAGTTGAAAAATCAGGAAAAAAATGTCTCATAATATACTGATAAACTGATTAGGTCAATGGGAAATCATATCATGTCCAGTCGAGCGATCGCGATTTTTGTAGGGGCCCGTGAGCCAACAATACCTGCCAACAATCTCCCATCTCAAAAACCCGCCCCGACCGGGATATGATGGTTAATCGATCGGACCTGATATCAACTGGCAGTAGAAACGATCGCTCAAAAGATTGGTGAAAACCGATTTAGCGCGAAAGCTCTCAAATTCAAGGATATTTTAGCTCCTGACCAACGTATCTAAATAGGATTCTATAGCCTTTCTCAAGCGTGGTGAGGTATGATTGATAGATTATATAACTACAATAACTAAGAGGGCTAAAGCCCAACTACGTACCTCTTCTTTCTGAGAACCGCTATATATTCCAACGGAATATTCCATCTTTTTTAAAGATTGCGCTCTAATTTTAACGGTTGACGGGGGGCTATTTGTTTGATTTTCTCTGTGAGGTCAAGCCAAGGCTGTATTTGACCTATTTGAAAAGTTCGGCTCATAACTACATAAATTGAGGTTTGGTCGCAGCCAATACCTCCACTAACGACATTTTCCCAAGACTCTGCTTGCAGTTGGTCTGTGACGCGCCACTTGCCATTTTCCCAGCGCAATTGACGTTCAAAATGGAAGGGGGCTTTTTTCTTATCTGTAATCAACATTTTTTGCAGTAATTTGCGAATTAAGTTAGGAAAGAAACGCCCAAAACTAAGCATAACGACTCGCAGCAATAATAAATTTATCGTTGTCATTTGCTTCTGTTTAGCCCAACCGAGTTGTCCCTGAATAGAAACTTCGTCTTCTGTCAAATGGACTTGATAAGAATCTATCAGATGAGCCACTGCATTTTTAATGGTTTTACCTTTTCTGACTTGCAACGAGAATTGGGTATCGGAAGCCACAAGCTCAGAGCCGCGAAAGAGTTTGAATACTCCGCCTTTGTTGAGTGCTAAATAAAGTTCGGTGTCGTGGCGGCGATCGATCAAAATTTGCGCTTCTTTCAACCACAGGCGACCTGTAGGTCGTGGGGGTAGTAGGGGCCGATCGAGGACAAAATCTCGCCAAGCTAATAAATAATTCCACGTATGATGACCGATGATGTGGTCGTCAGCGTAACATGGCGTTTTACCGTTAGCAAGTCCGATGAGAAAACTGTCATTAATGTGTAAAGCTTTGGGCAGCCATTTTCCGACCAACTCGAAACCGTGCGGGAAGAAATTGTAGGTGTTGCGGCTGGTATATTCACCTCCAAAAGAACCATCGGGATGAACAAAATGTGAGGCTAAGTCAACGGCGAGGACGATCGCATCTTTTAGCTTTGTTGTTGGTCTCAATTCATAAATCCTTGCCAGACAGGAAATTGTTAAGGTGTGATAACCTGGATCGCAGCCTTCATATTCCTGAAACCAGCCTTCGGGGTTTTGCCAAGACAATACCTTTTCTAAGCGTTGCTGTTTGATTGCATCCCATTTAGCAGTAGACAACAGCTTTGAAACCAATTCCAAACACAGTACAATTAAGGCTTGGTGGTTGGTTAGCCGTCCGCTTTCATGGTGGTGAGCTAGCCAATCAGCTCGCTTTTCAAAGAAAGTTAAAATCTTAGGGTTGTTCAGTCCGATGAGGGTGTAACTTTCAACGCAGGCTAGCAGCGAGAAAGCCGCTGCTCCCCCAGCTCTTTCGTAGGGAAAATAATCATCGCAGGAACCATCTTTGTGTGCGCTTTTGGCGGCGTAGAGAATACCGGCCTCTACCCATTCTCTGATTGTTGATTGGCGGTAAAACGGGTTGTCTGGCACGTTGGTATCGTAAGCCAAAGCTAGGGGCAAGACAAATTCTTGCGCCATACCGCTGGGAAAATCAATGATTTTGTAGTGCCAAAAGTTGCGATCGCAACAACCGTAAGTTGGGCTGTGCGGATTGCGATCGAGCAAGGTTAAAATTTTGGGTATTTGAGCGATCGCAAAGCTATAAAATAGTTCTCTACTCATGATTATTGAAAATTAAAAAAAGCGAGATAGTCTCAAACATTAACATAGATGTCAATTATACTCCTCACTTCCTATTTTTTCTGAGAACGATGTCTTTGTCTGAGGTCTCGCTGTTGCGACCTGGCTTCTTGAGCGGCGCTGCGAGCCTCACCATAAGCTTTACCTGACTCAGAAGAATTATTGATTTTCCCGCTCAAATGTTTAGCCAAAGCCGCTATGGTTGGATGCTTAAACAACTCTACCATCGAAAGCTTTTGTGACCCAACATCTGCATTTGCTAGCAATTGATTGTAAACCTTCACCACTAATAAGGAATTTCCGCCCAATTCAAAAAAATTGTCGTTGATTCCTACTTTTTCTATCCCAAGCACATCTTGCCAAACCTCAGCAATAATTTTTTCTATTCCGGAATTTGGTTTGACGTAATCCACATCAGATCTTGTACTTAAGTTGGGAGCTGGTAGTGCTTTGCGATCTACCTTTCCATTAGGTGTCAGAGGCAAGCTTGGCACGATCGCGAAAGCGGAAGGCATCATATATTCGGGAAGATGTTTCCGCAAATATTCCCCGATTTTGTTTCCCAGTCCCGCCTCTTGCTTACCGCTGTTAACTCGGGCATTTACTGAACCAGAAAAATCAGCAAATAATCGCTGATAGAAAGGAGTTTGCTTGAACAATTTCTTTGAGTGATAAGACTGATGTTCAAATTCGATCGCTTCCCCGTTTGTTTTTAGCAATCGCCCTTTAATCCCGTAATCTGGATTCAGTTGATTGTCGCAAAGAGTTCTTTGACAAATTGCTTCGATTTTATCGCCTTTTGACACTGAGATTGCAGGCTCAAAAACTGGAAAGTAAATGGGTAGCCAGCAATGTTCGTGTTCCAGAATATCGATTTCCTCTCCCTTGACTGTATGCAGGTTGAGCCAAACGAGAAAACCGTCTAATCTTCCAGACTTGACGATTTCAAACTCTACTTCATGGGCTGCTTCTAAACTTACTGGTTTAGTGAAGTCTAAATCTTCAAATACTTGTATGTCAGACAGCAAATTGGATTTAGGAAACCTTTTAATACAGACTCTCAAATCAAAGGGATATCCTACTTGCCCAAATATCTTATCAGTGTAATGCCCAGAAACATTGGTAAATTTCGGATCGGACAAAATTTCATCGGGAAGTGTCACAGCGGCAATCTTGGTAACACTTCTTTCGGGAATCATTGCCCCATCTGGTTTGAGTAACCTCCGAGAATCATTGATAATTACAGCAGCACCCTCCGAACCGCCAATAGAACCCACAATTTCTGAAACGCAGATGTCTGCCAGTTCTGGTAATACTACCTCAGTGGCATCTCCATGAACAATCGTGATTCGATCGGATAACCCCAGATTGGCAACGCAAGTTTCCGCAAGCTTGGCTGTTTCTGCATCTCGCTCGATCGCATAAATTTTTCTTGCCCCAGCCTCCGCACATAATCTTGCTAAAATCGCATCTTTTCCTGTCCCAACTTCTACAACCACCCGATCTTTGACCGACTGGTTAATAGCTACTTGATAGCTTTGATTGCGACGGTAATCGTTGGTCATGGCGTAATACAACAGTTCATCATAGACGTAGTATTCCGCCACAGAAGGCCAGAGTTCAACAGAGGTTTCATTACCCTCTCGCACCACATCTTGTTTGTCAATTTCTGGAACGACATAAGCTACTAAGCGCTTATCACCCGATTGGTCTTCCCTGTGAACAACCACCGCTTCCCGCACTTGGGGGTGGCGGCTTAACAAAGCTTCAATTTCTCCTGGTTCTATCCGATAACCGCGAATTTTTACCTGATGGTCTATCCTCCCGATAAACTCTATATTCCCATCAGGAAGATAACGAGCCAAGTCTCCAGTTTTGTAGAGGCGATCGCCCAAAACCGAACTAAAAGGGTCGGCAATAAATTTTGAATTTGTTAACTCCTCCCGGTTGAGATAGCCTCTTGCTACCCCTAGTCCGCCGATATGAAGTTCCCCAGGTACTCCTATGGGTACAGGTTGAAGATAGCTGTCAAGGATGTAAACTTTAGCATTAGCAATGGGGCGACCGATCGGCGGCTTCTGGCTGGCATCCTGCACCTGGGCTACCGTAGCGCAAACAGTCGCTTCCGTAGGACCGTAAGCGTTAAACAAACGTCGTCCAGAAGACCATTTCCTGACCACCTCACTCGATACGGCTTCTCCAGCTACAATCAAGACCTCTAAAGATGGCAATTGGTCTGAAGGCAACACCGCCAAAGCAGCAGGTCCGATTGTGGCATGAGTAACCGAATGTTCGCGCAACAACTCTAGCAAATTCTGTCCTACCAACAATGTATCTGATGTGCCTAGAACCAATGCTGCACCAGAAATGAGTGTCGCAAAAATTTCCCATACTGAGGCATCAAAGCTCAAAGAAGCAAACTGGAGAATGCGGCTATCTGATTTAACATGAAAACCTTTGCTCTGAAATAATGCTAAATTGCACAATCCAAGATGAGTATTTAAAACACCTTTAGGTTTACCAGTAGATCCAGAAGTATAAATGACATAAGCCAAATTATTCGCTTTAACTTTATTCACCCCATTCTGTTTGCTATATTTGTCAATTACTTCCCAATCTCTATCCAAACAAATCGACTTAGCCTGATTTTCAGGTAACGAGGCAACTAATTTTTCCTGTGTCAGGATAACCTTCAGCCCAGAATCGTTCAACATATATGCCAAACGTTCTTGAGGATAACTGGGATCTAGAGGCACATAAGCACCACCAGCTTTGATAATTCCTAGCACCCCCACGATCGCATCGAAAGAACGTTCTACACAGACTCCGACCAGGACTTCTGGTCCTACGCCAAGGGTTTCCAAGTAACGCGCCAGTTGATTGGCCCGGTCATTTAACAGAGAATAAGTTAGTTGCTTGTTCCCCTGTTCTACTGCCACATTATCCGGTGTCTGCTGTACCTGTTCTTCAAACAATTCATGGATACATTTATCGAACGGGTAATCACTTTCAGTGTTATTCCATTCCACTAACAACTGATGATATTCTTCCCTATTGAGTAGCGGTAATTCGTTGATATTCTGTTCTGGGTTTTCTAATATTGCCTCTAGCAGCGTCTGAAAGTGTCCCAACCAGCGCTTAATTGTTTCAGATGCAAACAACTGCGTACTATAACTGGCTGCCAATGTTAGCTGCCCATCTGTTTCAGTGATTTTCCAATACAAGTCATAATCCTTAAAATCGCTGGGCTGAGGATATAAAATTGTTTCCAGCCCCCACATCTGCGGCACAACAATTGGCTGATTTAAGCTAAACATTGTTGCGAGCAAAGGCGAGTTTCTCGTGGCATTTTGAGTGTTCAGTTTATCGCTCAATCTGGCAAAGGGATATTTTTTATGTTTTTCGGCTTCTGACCAGACATTTTCAATCTGTTTGAGATAGTCTGAGAATATGATATTGCTCTCCAGAAAACTTCTGATTGGCAATAAATTTCCACAGCAGCCAACCAATTCTTCACTGCCTTCCAAGTACCGTCCCTCTGTCGGCACTCCTACTATAATATCGGTCTGCCTTGACAGTCGATGTAGCAATACAAAATATACTGCCAGCAGAGTTCCAAAAATAGTGCAACTTCTTTCCCTGCTAAATATTTTAAGTTTTTGACTTACCTGCTCATCTAGATTTACAGTTTCAGTGTTTGTATGAAAATCTCTATTACCGGGACGATTCCAGTCTGTCGGTAAATCTAATACCGGAAGTTCGCCAGCCAATTTCTCCAACCAGTAAGCTTGGGAATTTGCCATTTCCAAAGTATGGCTTTGCTCTATTTGCCAATTTATATATTCTTGAAATTGCTTTGGCTCCTGTAATTGACAAGTTTCTCCCTGACACTCCGCTGAATACCGAACTCCTAACTCTTGGAGAATCAAGAGCATTGAGCGAAAATCCAGTCCGATGTGATGGGCGCTCAACACTAACCAATGGAGTTCTTCTTCTAGCTTAAGAACGTGAATACGCCAAAGTGGTCTCTCATTCACTTGAAAAATATTTCGGCTTTCCTTGTCAAACCAATCAGCCGCTTTCAGGTTGCGTTCACTACTATCTAGATTAGAGAAGTCCAATAGGGGTAGCTCTAAATTAAGCACGGGCAAAACCTGTTGTTGCTCTCCCGAAGGCAAAATCCTGGTCCGTAAAGCTTCGTGGCGATCTGCGACTTTATGTATTGCCCTCTGCATCGCTGACAAGCTCAGTGAACCGCGCATTTGCACGCTGATTGATTGGTTGTAGGCAATTGAATTCTCGTTCTCTAGTTGGGCTAAAATCCAGTGTTGTTTTTGGGCATCAGTCAAAGGCAGCAAGATATCTTCTTTAGCGGACTTAGGCATAAAACTACGATCTTGAGTGGTGATCTTTATTGGACTTTGGACAATTTGCCCGAAGTCCGGTTGAGTAGCAATATTTATTTCCCGTCTTCGGAGTGCTTCAGACCCCAGAAGAACTATAACGGACGATCGCCCAGTTTCAGCAATTTTGCCAAAAGTTATATCATTGTTTCGAGCACCGTCAGGATACGGCGATCGACCTGCTGGATGCCTGACGGGGTGACAAGTATGCCTGAAACCCTTACACAGTCTGTTTTGTACGATATTTTCTTTGGCAGGTCGGGTAGAGCGCAGTATCTATTCTCCCTGCTCAAACCAAAGATACGATTCAAATCGCGCCGAATTGCTACAGCCCCAGGTTCCGCCCTTGAACTTCGTGGCGAGGGATCTTGAATACAACTGTGACTGGTACGATCGCACGTTGGTCAAGATTGACCGATGGTTTCCGAGTTCTAAGGAATGCGGCAAGTGTGGTAACATCTTTGAAAAATTGCCGTTGAACTTTCGTAAGGATGTCAAGCCTAGTATTATCAGATTAACCTGATGGTGGAGAGCTAAGTAATTAAGTTTATTTAACTTTAACCAATTCAGGAACTTGGCCAACACAATTTGTCGCGTTTGGCAAAAAGCGTTACCAGCACTTCCTTTGCAGCCACCAATTAAATAAATTCCACTTCTCAACTCGGAAACTTCGTTCTTAAGTTATAAAGCCAAAAAGTGAGAAAATGAGTAACAAAACAGTCTATTTAAAAGAAAATGTACAACCAGAGCCATTATTTAATCAATGGTATGCTTGGCCTTACTTGATCTCGCCAACCACTGCTGCCATGTACATGGTTAATTCCCATTTAAAGATCATGGAGTCATTTGTAGCAACTCCCCATTTTCATGTTTCAGCTTTGAAAAATCCCAAAATGAAAGGAGGGCCTTTCATTAACTACGACGAAAGTAGAGTCGAAGAAATTAAACATCTGATGCAAAAAACTCAAGAAGATGGAAAGGAACTAATACAGTTAGCAGAAGCAATTAAAAACCTTAATTTATTGTTAATGGATGAAGCTAAAGGTTATTCGATCGAGCCTCTTTATCAAGATGTACCCGATGTCTTAAAAGGTTACGTAGAACTTGCTTACGATATTAACAATCAACCGTCAGTTCGCTTTATAGAAGGATTGTTATATAGAAGCAAGTTTTACAAAGAAGAATTGCAAAGTGTGTCCCTGTGTTTAGTTGACAAAGACGAGCGTCCCTTTATTTTCAGTACCCCCAGGCTTGAATCTGAAAATAGTTTTCGGATCGATACTTGTTTCAAGTCTGACGGTCTAGATGAGTTGTTTAAAATGAAACAAACTTCCCAACCATTAGGTTTTATTGAGGAAGTGTTAGATATTAAAAACGGCGATCGAACTTTGTTTGAATCGTTTTTTACCGAGTCAGTTCCATTACCAATAAGCAAATATACAGAAGAACACGTAAGGGTTCGTTATTTTGGTCACGCTTGTATTTTGATTGAATCAAGAGATGCAAGCATTTTGTGCGATCCTCTAATTAGCTATCAATATGATGGTGAAATTTCCCGTTACACCTATGCCGATCTACCCGATAGTATAGATTATATACTAATTACTCACGCTCACCACGATCACTTTATGCTGGAAGCTTTGTTGCAACTGCGTCACAAAACTAAAACAGTGATTGTACCTAAGAATAATGGGGGCGAGTTAACAGATCCATCACTGAAATTACTGTTGCAAAATATTGGTTTTAAACAAGTAATTGAGATTGACGAAATAGAAACAATAGAGGTACCAGGTGGAAAAATTACAGGTTTACCTTTTTTGGGAGAACACGCAGATTTAAAAATTAGATCTAAAATAGCATATTTGGTAAACTTGCAAGATAACGCGATCGTAGTGGGAGCAGACTCAAGTAATTGCGAATTCAAGATTTACGATAATATTCGAGAAGCTGTGGGAAAAATAGATATAATTTTTCTGGGGGTTCAATGTGATGGAGCGCCCCTTAGTTGGGCTTATGGACCTTTATTAATTAAACCGTTACCGCGAAAAATGGATCGATCCCGCCTATCGAGTGGTAGCGATTGCGAAAAAGCCATCGCTTTAATTGACAGTTTACAACCGAAAGAAGTTTATGTGTATGCAATGGGATATGAACCTTGGTTGAGTTATCTGATGTCTTTTGAAAATCCTGAAGAAACTCGGGCTTTCGCTGAAGCAAACAAATTAATCTCTGATTGTCAAAATCGCGGGATTAAATCTGAATTATTGTTCGGTCAAAAAGAATTATTGTTGAACAAGTAAAATTTGTCATAATAGCTGGTAAATTAGAATTTTAAAAGGCCGAATGCAATGGAACTAAAAAATGTTGAAGATATCTATACGTTATCCCCCATACAAGAAACAGTATTGGCGGATAATATGCAAGGTTGCGGTCAATTAATTTGTGAGGTGCAGGGAGAACTAAATGTTGAGAAATTGGAACAAGCTTGGCAACTGACGGTAAATCGGCATTCTGTGTTGCGGACTTTGTTTGTTTGGAAAAACTTGTCACGTCCTCGGCAAGTTGTGATTAAAGAATTGAAAGCTGTAATTTTCAAACAAGATTGGAGCAGTTTATCGCTGTCAGAAACGGTTCGGAAGCTAGATAACTTTATAGAAAGCGAAAAACAGCATGGTTTCCAGTTTGATTCTACGATACCTCTTGCTAGACTATCGCTTTGTCGGATGTCAAAACAGGTATATCAACTTGTTCTGACATATCACCAATTAATTTTAGATAAACATAGTTGTTATCTGCTTTTAAACGAGGTATTTGCTAATTATCAAGGTTGTTATGAAAATCATCAATTAACAGACAGTGCGCCTTTCAAGGATTATATTACTTGGCTCAAGAAACAGGATAATTCAAAGGCTGAAGTTTTTTGGTGTCAGCGGTTAAAGGGGGTTTCTGAACCTGCGCCATTGGTGATAGAACAATATTCGGGGGGTGCATCTGGGACGAGTTGCGATCGCCAGCACCTCAAAATCTCCGCAATTGCAGTATCGTCGTGGCTAGAAAAGACTGAATATCAGTTCAGCTTAAACCTTCTCCTGCAAGGTGCTTATGCTCTATTATTAAGTCGGTACAGTGGGGAAGAAGAGGTAGTATTTGGCATCCAGGTAGCTGGTCGGAAAGAAGCGCTACCTGGCTCGGAATCGATAGTAGGCGCTTTTCAAAACAGGCTGCCAATACGAGTGCGCGTTTCTCCCGATGTATCTGTAAAATCTTGGCTGCAAGAATTACAAGCACAGCAAGTTAACTTACACCAATACGAAGATAATTCGATTCAACAAATTGCGGCTTGGAGTAATATAGAATTACCCATATTCTCCAGCTATATAGATTTTGAGGATACTCAGAAACAAGCTGTGACGCTAACGCAGTATGGGAGCATCAGTGTTAGCAACGTAAAAAGTTGGTCAGAAACAAATAGCCCGATCGCCATCACAGCGCGATGGAATCAAGAGCAAGGATTAAACCTAGAAATTACATACGATCGCGCCCGTTTTGAGTCAGGGGCGATCGGACGCATCTCGGGACATCTACAAACTTTAATTGCCAGCATGGTAACAGAACCAGAAAAATGTCTGGCGCAGTTGCCATTGTTAACAGAACAGGAACAGCAACAACTAGCAGAATGGAACAATAGAACAATTGATTATCCTCAAGATAAGTGCATTCATCAACTAATAGAAGCGCAAGTACAGGAGACTCCCGATGGAGTGGCGGTAGTTTTTGAAGACCGGCAGCTTACCTATCAAGAGTTAAATCAACGTGCCAACCAACTAGCCCACTACTTGCAAGCAATGGGCGTAGGGCCGGATGTCCTAGTGGGGATTTGTGTAGAACGTTCCTTGGAAATGGTAGTAGGAATACTGGGCGTCTTAAAAGCAGGCGGTGCTTACATACCAATAGATCCCAGCTATCCCCTCGATCGCGTATCCTTGATTTTGTCAGATGCACAGCCCCCCGTATTGTTAACCCAAGAGCATTTAGAAGCAGAACTACCCGCCCATTGGGGACAGCTAATTTGTCTGGATTCAGAGTGGGAAGAAATAGCTGATAGTCCCGAAGACAGTCCTAACAGTAACGTTACCGCCGAAAATTTAGTTTATGCGATTTATACATCAGGCTCGACCGGAAAGCCAAAAGGAGTTTTAGTAACCCATCAAAATTTAGTACATTCGACGAGTAACCGTTGGCATTACTATCAAGAACGACCGCAATCTTTCCTGTTACTATCTTCTTTTGCCTTCGATAGTTCCGTAGCAGGCATCTTTTGGACATTATGCCAGGGCGGTACGCTTGTACTTCCACCACAACAGTTTCAGCCTGAACCGCTACAGCTAGCAAGATTAATTGCCAAACATCAGGTTTCCTATTTGTTGAGCATTCCTTCTCTCTATGCTGTCATTCTGGAGCAAGCTCCGCCACAGCAATTAGAAACACTGCGAACAGCGATCGTGGCGGGAGAAACTTGTCCGGGGAAGGTAATCGAGCAACACCGCCAAACTCTACCCCATTGCGATCTATTTAATGAATACGGTCCTTCCGAAGGGACTGTTTGGAGCAGTGTTTATAACTGTCAAGATTGGCAACAGGAAGAATCAGTGCCCATCGGTTGCCCGATCGCCAACACTCAAATCTATATTCTCGATCGACATCTCCAACCAGTTCCCACCGGAATTAAAGGCGAAATGTATATCGGTGGTGCTGGGATCGCACGGGGCTATCTGAACCGCCCGGAGTTAACCGAATCAAAATTCATCGGCAACCCTTTTAGCGATCGACCCCATGCCCGCCTCTATAAAACTGGAGACTTAGCTCGCTACCGAGATGATGGTAACATCGAGTTCCTCGGTCGGATAGACGAGCAAGTAAAGATTCGCGGCTTCCGCATCGAACTCGGAGAAATCGAAGCTATTTTGGCACAACATCAGGGCGTAGGAGAGACGGCAGTTATTGCCCGAGAAGACGAAGATGGCGAACGCAAGCGGCTGGTAGCCTATATTGTTCCCAAGGACTCATCCGATGTGCCTGCTGCTAGCGAACTGCGGGATTTTGTCAAGAGAAAACTGCCAGAATATATGGTGCCTGCAACGTTTGTGAGCCTGGAAGTCATGCCGCTCACGCCTAATGGCAAAATCGACCGCCGCGCTCTCCCAGCACCACAGGATGTAGCATCTAGATCGGATGCGGATTTGGCAGCACCCCGCACGCCCGAAGAACAACGCCTCGCAGCTATTTGGAGCGAACTGTTAAGGCTAAAACAAGTCAGTATTCACGACAATTTCTTTGAATTGGGTGGAGACTCGATTGTCAGTATTCAGATGATTGCTAGAGCAAATCAGGCTGGTTTAATACTCAATCCCAAACAACTGTTCGAGCATCAGACAATCGCCAAATTAGCAGCAGTAGCAGGTACTGCTATTTCGACTGTTGCCGAACAGGGAATAATTACCGGGGTGATGCCTTTAACCCCTATTCAGCATTGGTTCTGGGAACAAAACTTACCCGAACCGCACCACTTCAATCAATCAATACTATTAGAGGTATCGTCAAAGCTGAAACCTGAGTTACTCAAGCAAGCAGTTCAGCAATTGCTAGTACATCACGATGCTTTGCGCCTGCGATCTAACGGGTTGCCAGGACAACAAGCGATCGCCCCTGTTGACGACATATCATTTGAAGTCATAAACTTGTCCGATCTTCCGATTTCACACCAGCCAGGGGCGATCGCCCAAGCTGCAACTGAAATTCAGGCAAGCTTGAATTTGGCAAATGGACCGATAATACGGGTGGTTTTATTTAAGCTGGGCGAAGACAGACCCGATCGCTTATTCTTAGTTATCCATCACCTAGCCGTGGATGGGATCTCGTGGCGCATTTTGCTCGAGGATCTCAAAAGCGCTTACCAACAATGCGATCGGGGAGAAACGATTCAATTGCCCCCAAAAACCACTTCTTTCCAAGATTGGGGCGATCGGCTCATTGAATATGCTCAATCTCCAACAGTCTTAAAAGAACTGGATTATTGGAAACAACAGTACACCTCGGACGTGACTGGTATGCCAGTAGATTTTCCAGAAGGTAAAGAAAATAACACTGTTGCTTCCAGTCAAACAGTGTCAGTATCTCTGAGCGCAGAACAAACCCGTGTTTTGTTGCAAGAAGTTCCATCTGCTTACAATACTCAAATCAACGACGTGCTGCTAACAGCATTAGCCCAAAGTTGGGCCAAATGGACTGGTGCTAGCGGACTGCTTGTAGAACTAGAAGGTCACGGACGCGAACAACTATGCGAAGATATAGATTTGTCGCGGACAGTTGGTTGGTTTACAAGTCGATTTCCCGTGATGTTGCACTTGGAGGAAAGTATTGACCAGCCTGGAGAAGCACTCAAAATAATCAAGGAACAACTGCGGAATGTTCCTACCAAAGGCATTGGTTACGGAATACTCCGCTATCTCAGTCCCGATCCGAGTATTCGAGAACTACTGAAAAAACAGATTCAACCAGAGGTAAGTTTTAACTATCTAGGTCAATTTGATTCTCTGCGATCGGAATCTATTTTCTTAGGATTTGCCCGAGAAAATACAGGCTTTATTCAAAGCCCATCTGGAAAGCGCAGATATCTATTAGATCTCAACGGTTTGGTAGTTGAGGGTAAATTCCAATTAGATTGGACTTACAGCGAAAATATCCATAAAAAAACTACGGTTGAACATCTGGCGAATGATTTTATAAAAGCATTGAACTCTTTAATAGAGCATTGCGTTGCGCCAGATACGGGCAGTTATACACCTTCGGATTTTCCTGATGTAGCATTAAGCCAGTCAGAACTAGATGATTTGGTTTCAGAAATTAATTGGTAATCGAGATCGAGAAGATGAACAAACAAAACAAAAATATTGAAGCAATATACCCGCTTTCCTCAACACAGGAAGGAATCCTATTTCATACGCTTTACGCGCCCGAATCAGGAATTTACTTTCAGCAATTAAACTTTACCTTGCAGGGGAATCTTAATGTACCAGCGTTCCAGCAGGCTTGGCAAAGAGTAGTTGAACGACATCAAGCTTTGCGGACTTTATTTTTGTGGGAAGGTCGCGAAAAGCCGCTGCAAGTCGTGTTAAAGTCCGTAAATCTGCCTTGGGAAAACTTAGACTGGCAACACCTGTCTTCTGGGGAACAGCAAGAGCGTTTGCAAGCTTTCAAGCAATCTGAATTAGAGCAGCAAATTCCCCTGAATCAAGCACCACTCATGCGCTGGAAGTTGGTTCAGTTGCAAGCGGATACCTGCGAATTAATATGGAGCCATCATCATCTGGTGACAGATGGTTGGAGTATGTCGATTATTCTCCAAGAGGTATTGGCTTTTTATCAGGCGATGCCTCCGGCAAGAACTCCGTTCTACGACAAAAACGAAAATATATCTTTGCCTCCCGTTCGTCCCTACCGCGATTATATTGCTTGGTTGAATAAATATGACATTGAACAAGCAAAAACATTCTGGAAAAAAACCCTTGATGGGTTTACAAATCCTACTCCTTTAATAGTCGATCGTCGCCAGAAAAACCGAATTTATTTAGAAAAGTCGGCATACGAACAAAAGTATTTATCAGCAAAGACTACAACAGCATTACAGTCACTGGCAAAACAAAATTCTTTCACCTTAAATACAATTATACAGGCAGCATGGGCACTACTGTTAAGTCGCTATAGTGGGGAATCGGATATCGTATTTGGGGTAACAGTTTCGGGCCGTCCTCCTACTTTGTCCGGAGTGGAATCTATGGTAGGACTGTTCATTAATACAGTACCGATTAGAATTCAAGTACCAAAAGATATAGAAGTATTACCTTGGCTCAAACAGTTGTTCTCGCAACAAATGGAGCGGGATTTGTATTCCTACAGCCCTCTTGTAGAAATTCAGGCTAACAGTCAAGTTTCTGATGGAATGCCTTTGTTTGAGAGCCTGTTGGTATTTGAGAACTATCCGTTAGACGAATCATCTAAGCATCAATTTGGCAGCTTAGAGATTGCTAATATAACAGGAGTTGAACAAACTAATTATCCTCTGAGTGCGATCGCCATTCCAGGACCAGAATTATTAATACGAATCAGCTACGACGCAGAACGCTTTGATGCTGCTGCTATTAGCAGAATGCTGGGACATTTGCAAACATTGCTAGAGGCGATGGCTGCTAACCCTAGAGAGCGATTGTTCGAGATTTCGCTGCTAACGAAAGCAGAAAAGAATCAACTTTTAGGAGAATGGAACGACACTAAAACTCACTATCCTTACAATTGCTGTATTGGAACATTATTTGAAGAACAAGCAGACAAAAATCCCGAAGCGATCGCCGCTATCTACGAAGATAGGCATCTAACTTACCAACAGCTTAACAGCCGTGCAAACCAATTAGCACGTCACCTGCAAAGCATCGGAGTTGGGACTGAAGTTTTAGTTGGAGTGTGTATCGAACGTTCCCTCGACATGATTGTTGCGATGTTAGGCATTCTCAAGGCTGGTGGTGCTTATGTACCCCTCGACCCCGCTTATCCCCAAGAGCGCCTAGCCTATATGTTAGAAGATGCGGGGATATCTGTCTTGGTGACTCAATCTCAATTAACAGCTAACTTGCCCGAACATCGAGCCAAAGTAGTCTGTTTAGATACAGATTCGATTATTTGCAATTATAGCAGTGACAACCCAAAAACTGAAGTAACACCTACCAACTTAGCCTATGTAATGTACACATCCGGTTCTACAGGGAAACCCAAAGGTGTTGCTGTACCTCACCAGGCGATCGTTCGCTTAGTAAAAGAAACAAATTATGTGCAAATAACACCAGATGAATGTATTGCACAAGCTTCAAACGCGAACTTTGACGCAGCAACTTTCGAGATTTGGGGTGCATTACTTAACGGTTCTAAGCTCGTAGGAATAACCAAGGAAGTCATGCTTTCCCCAGAGGAGCTTCATCAGCAGTTAAACAAAGATAAAATTACCATTTTGTTTGTCACTACTGCTCTTTTTAATCACTTAGTCAGCATTCGTGTCGATATATTTCAATCCCTGCGAACTCTATTGATGGGAGGAGAAGCTGTCAACCCATCGTGGGTAGAAGCGGTACTAAAAAATAAACCTCCTGAAAGATTGTTGCATGTCTACGGTCCCACAGAAAGCACTACATTCGCAACCTGGTATTTAATACAAGAAGTGACTGCAGGAGCGACAAACATCCCTATAGGTCGTCCGCTATCCAATACCACCCTTTACGTTTTAGACACTCACCAGCAACCTGTCCCGATAGGAATTCCGGGAGAATTGTATATCGGCGGAGACGGTTTAGCACGGGGTTACTTAAATCGTCCGGAATTAACCGCTCAAAAGTTTGTAGCAAACCCGTTTAGCATGCACCAAAGTCGCCTTTACAAAACGGGAGACTTGGTTCGTTACCTTCAAGACGGAAACATCGAGTTTCTAGGTAGAATAGACAATCAAGTAAAAATACGCGGTTTTCGCATTGAACTTGGAGAAATTGAGTCTGTACTATCTGGACATCCCGCCGTGCAAAAATCGGTTGTTGTCGTGATAGAAGATGACTTGAAACACAAGCAGTTAGTTGCTTACATTGTTCCAATAGAGTTAAAAACAGATAGTTTGCCAAATAAATTAATCGATGAATTGCAGTTTTATCTAAAGCAAAAACTGCCTAATTTTATGATACCCAGCTTTTTTGTCATGCTGGACGCTCTACCCCTGACTCCTAATGGGAAAGTAGATCGAGATATCCTTCCTCTACCCGACCCCAAGTCGCGATCTGAAATTACTTATATTGAACCAAAAACTGATACTGAAAAAAAGATTGCAGAGGTATGGCAAAAATTGCTGTCAGTTGAAAAAGTGGGACTTGATGATAATTTCTTTAATTTAGGAGGACATTCTCTGCTGGCAACCCAAATGATTTATCGACTGCGAGCCGCTTTTGAAATAGACTTATCTTTGCGTAGTGTTTTTGATAACCCTACAGTCGCAGCATTGGCAAGTTTTGTTACAGAACGGCAGCTAGCAGAAGCGGAAGCCGATGCGTTGGAAAAGATTTTGGCCGAAGTTGAGCAACTCTCTATCTGAAGCCGATTTTTGCTTAATTTTGATGTCCGTGTCTGCACTCACTTCTTTGAGCTACATTATGAAAAACCCTGGCAAAATCATTATTATCAATATAGCTGTCACCTTGCTTTTTATCGTATTTTTGAATTTTTTAAGCGAGGGTGTGCTGCTTATTTATGGACTAGCAGAACAGCAAAGGATAATGATTGACGAACGGGCTAATTTACCTAATTATGCGGATGATAGAGAGACAGCTAAACTTCATTTTCAGGAATTTAATCAGTTATCAACTCAATTTGAACCATTTATTGGGTGGTCGAGAAAACCGTTTCACGGTGAGACTATTAATATAAATGCTAAAGGCGATCGCATTCATAAAAATGAAACTACAAGTGAAGCAATCTCTCCAGATGTAACGTCAATAGATTTTTTTGGAGGGTCAACAATGTGGGGAACCGGAGTAGTCGATACAGAGACAATCCCCGCCTTGTTTAATAAGATATCTAAAATTCCTACTTTTAATAGAGCCGAGAGTAACTTTACCTCTCGCCAGTCTTTGGAGAGATTAATTAATCTTTTAACAGTCGAGGCTGAAACCATAAATTCAGTAGTCTTTTATGATGGTGTTAACGATATCCTGAATTTATGTAGAAGTGAAAATCAAGTAGGAGAACACGGATATACAGATTATATAAGGAAACTGCTGGAAAGTAATGGGAATAAATCTCCAGAAAATGATTTTTGGAAATATATAGATTTTACATTTTTGCGGGGAACAAGAAGTTTAATAAAATTAGTAAGGGAAGAAATAATAAATCATTCTGTGAAAACGGATGATTACTGGGATCGGACAATGAATTGCGATAATCAGCCTCAAAAAGCACAACAAATAGCATCAGCACTAATCAAAAATTGGGAAATAGCCCATGTCATTGCTCAGGCGCAAGGAATTAAATTTTTAGGAATTCTTCAACCAGTTGCTTTTATGGAAAATCCCAAACTCGCTCAGGATTTACATTTAAATGTAGGGTGGAATAATGAATTGAGGAAGCAATACAAAACAGTGTATCCGCTTATACAATCTATGATGCGAGAACGCGGTTATGACTTTTTACTAGACTACACAGATTTATTAAATCGAGATCGAGATATTTATATAGATTTTTGTCATTTATCTAAAAATGGTAACATGATTATTGCCGAGCAACTTTATAGAGATTTTATGCGTAAATAGAACTATAGCCTTTCTCAAGCGTGGTGAGGTATGATTGATAGATTATATAACCACAATAATTAAGAGGGCTAAAGCCCAACTACGTACCTCATCTTTCTGAGAGCCGCTATAGAAGGACTAAGAATTAACCATCAGCAAATAATTAATAACAATTTAGCAATTATGAGTGACCTACAAAAACGTTTAGAAAAACTTTCTCCTGCCCAACGCGAACTTGTACTAAAAAAGCTGCAAGCCGAAAAACAAAACTCGAAAACAAAGGATAAATCAAAAGCCCCAACCATCGCCCCAGTATCTAGAGAACAACCAATTCCGTTATCCTGGAATCAACAAAGACTGTGGTTTTTAGAGCAACTCGAAGGCAGCAGTTCCACTTACAATATACCCGCAGTAGTAGAGATCGGTGGAAACCTCAGCCTCAAAGCCTTAGAGCAAGCGATCCAAGAAATTGTGCGGCGTCATGAAGTCCTGCGTACCAGTTTCTCTCAATTTAATGGTGTCCCAGTACAGAACATCGCCCCTGAACTGACTTTAACTCTACCAGTTATAGACTTGCAAGGTTTGTCCGAGCAGAAACAGTCTGAGGAAGTCAAGCGGTTAGCAACCAAGGAAGCACAAAAGCCTTTCGAGTTATCAAAAAGTCCCTTACTTCGAGTAACTATATTACGACAGTCGAAAGAGTCTTATGTGCTACTGGTGACCGTGCACCATATCATCTCTGATGGTTGGTCGATGGGGATATTTATCAGCGAATTGTCAGCTTTGTATCGCTCCTTTTTATTAGAAGTACCTTCCTCTTTACCAAAATTGCCCTTCCAGTATGCTGACTTTGCAGTATGGCAGCGGCAATGGTTGAGTGGAGAAGTTTTAGAAACCCAACTTAATTACTGGAAAGAAACATTATTAGGCGCTCCGGCACTATTAGAATTACCTACAGACCGCTCTCGTCCACCAATTCAGAGCTATCGCGGTAGCAGCCAGAAATTTCAACTATCTTCAGAATTAACTAAAAAACTCCAAACTCTGGCTCAAGAGTCTGGGGCTACCCTATTTATGACTTTATTCAGTGCGTTGGCGACTTTACTTTATCGCTACACGGCTCAAGAAGACATCTGTATAGGCACCCCTCTCGCCAACCGTCACCGCGAAGAAACTGAATCGATAATCGGCTTTTTTGTCAACACCTTGGTATTGCGTACTAACTTAAAAGGTAATCCTAGTTTTTCAGAATTGCTCGATCGAGTCCGACAGATGGCTTTGGACGCCTACGATCGCCAGGACGTGCCCTTCGAGCAAGTAGTAGAAGCTTTACAACCGGAACGTTCTCTCTCGTACAGCCCTCTATTCCAGGTCATGTTTGCATTGCAGAACGCACCTATGGGAGAACTGGAACTGCCCGGCCTTACTCTCAAGCCCTTGTCAGTAGACAGCGTGACAGCCAAATTCGACTTGACAATATCGATATGGGAAATAGAAGAAGGACTCGAAGGCGCCTGGGAATATAACAGTGACTTGTTTGACCGAGAGACGATAGCGAACTCGATCGGGCATTTCCAAACATTGCTGGCAGGAATTGTTGCTAACCCCGATCGCCCTATAGGAGAATTACCTCTGCTGACAGATGCGGAAACTCAGCAGCTATTATTTTGGAACAATACCAAAACTGACTACCCTGCCGACAAATCTATAGTCGAGTTATTTGAACGGCAAGTCACAAAAACCCCCGATGCCATAGCAGTAAGCTACGAACAAGAACAACTCACTTACCGTCAGTTAAACTCCCGTGCCAACCAACTAGGACATTATCTGCAAACTAAGGGTGTTGGGAAAGAAGTGCTAGTGGGACTCTGCGTCGATCGTTCCGTAGGGGCGATCGTTGCCATGTTAGGCATTCTCAAAGCAGGCGGCGCTTACGTTCCTCTCGAACCAGACTATCCTCAAGAACGCTTGGCATATATGTTAGAAGATTCCCAAGTGCCAGTGTTAATTACTCAGTCTGCATTGACAGCCAACTTGCCCGAACATCCGGCGCAAATAGTCTACTTGGACACCGACTGGCAAGCTATCAGCAAAGAAAGCAGCGACAACCTCAATGTGGAGATCAAACCCACTTCCTTGGCTTACGTTATTTACACCTCCGGTTCTACAGGCAAACCTAAAGGTGTAGCAGCGATCCAGCAAGCCGTAATTCGTCTGGTGTTTGAGACTAACTACGTGCAGATACAATCAGATGACTGCATAGCACAAGCTTCCAATATATCATTCGATGCCGCCACCTTTGAAATTTGGGGAGCCTTGCTGCACGGGGCCAAGCTAGTAGGCATTACTAAAGAAGTCATGCTTTCACCCGAACAATTAGCACAACAGCTACAGGCGCAAAAAATTACTATTTTGTTTGTCACGACTGCCCTGTTTAATCAGTTGGTCAGTGTTGTGCCAGATATATTCAAGCATCTGCGGACTTTGTTGTTCGGAGGTGAAGCAGTTGACCCCTCTTGGGTAGCAGAGGTACTGAAAAAAGGAGCGCCACAGCGACTGCTACACGTGTACGGACCAACTGAAAGTACGACTTTTTCCACCTGGTATTTAGTAGAGTCAGTACCAGAAGCAGCAACTAACCTACCCATCGGCAGTCCTATATCTAATACAACTATTTACGTTCTCGATCGCCATCTTCAACCTGTCCCCACAGGAGTCCCAGGAGAATTGTATATTGGCGGAGACGGTTTGGCTCGCGGTTACTTGAACCGTCCAGAATTAACAGCAGAAAAATTCATTGCTGACCCTTTTGCTAGTAATGCGCGTCTCTATAAAACAGGAGACTTGGTGCGTTACTTACCAGACGGTAATATCGAATTTAAGGGTCGGATCGACAATCAAGTCAAAGTTCGCGGTTTCCGCATTGAACTCGGAGAAATAGAAGCGATTCTGAGCAAGCACCCGCAAGTGCGAGAAGCGGTAGTCACAGTCCGCGAAGACCAACCGGGTAACAAGCGTTTAACAGCTTATGTACTCCCTTACTTAGAAAAACCAACTAGCAGTGCATTGCGCGGCTTCCTGAAGGAAAGGCTACCTGAATATATGGTGCCTGTAGCTTTTGTCATTATGGAAGCATTCCCTTTAACCCCCAATGGCAAAGTAGACCGTCGCGCCCTGCCAGCACCAGACACAGAAGGCGATCGCGACTCTGGTTATGTCGCCCCCAGAACGCCCGCAGAAGAAACCTTAGCGGCTATCTGGAGCGAGATTTTGAGGGTTAAAAAAGTCGGCGTTCGCGACAACTTCTTTGCCTTGGGTGGAGATTCTATCATTAGTATTCAAATTATCGCCAGAGCTAATCAAGCAGGTTTGCATCTGACAGCAAAACAGTTATTTCAGTATCAGACAATCGCCGAATTGGCAGCAGTGGCCCGCACTACTACCTCTATTCAAGCTACACAAGATTGGGTGACGGGTTCCGCACCCTTGACTCCTATTCAACATTGGTTTTTCGAGCAAAATTTACCCGCACCTCATCACTTCAATCAATCTGTACTGCTGTCAGTGCCGGCCGACTTGCAGCCAAAGCTTTTAGAACGAGCAGTACAAAAAATATTAATCCATCACGATGCTCTACGCTTGCGATTTAGACGTTCAGAGGCGGGTTGGCAGCAAGATCGCGCTACCCCAGATGACCAAATACCTTTCCAAGTCGCGGATCTCTCAGAGATTCCCATCGCGGAACAGCCAGGACATATAGGGGCGATCGCTAACGAAACACAAGCTAGTTTGAATTTGTCAGAAGGACCGATAATGCGAGTGGTGCTGTTTGTGTTGGGGAGCGATCGTCCTGGTCGAATGCTAATTGTCATCCATCACTTAGTAGTTGATGGCGTCTCTTGGCGGATTCTGCTAGAAGACTTATCAACAGCTTACCAAAAGAGTGAGCAAAATGAAATCTTTCAACCAAAAACCACCTCTTTCAAAGATTGGGCTTCTCGACTGACGGAATACGCTCAATCTGAAACGCTTTTAAAAGAGTTAAACTACTGGCTTGCCCAGTCTCCCTCGAAAATTTCCTCTATCCCGGTGGACTACCCAGAAGGCAAGAATGCCAACATATTTGCATCCAGTCGCACAGTGTCAGTCTCCTTAACAGCAGAACAAACTCGTACTTTATTACAAGAAGTCCCCAAGGCTTATAATACGCAAATTAATGACGTGCTGCTGACTGCATTAGTACAAAGCTTTGCTAAATTTACTAGCAGTAAATCATTATTAGTTGACTTAGAAGGTCACGGTAGGGAAGAATTATTTGAAGGTGTAGATTTATCGCGGACTGTCGGTTGGTTTACAACTTGTTTTCCGCTCCACTTGCAACTGGAATCAGTTGATAATCTCGCAGAAAACCTTAAATCGATGAAAGAGCAGTTGCGGAACATACCTTCTAAAGGGATTGGTTATGGTATCTTGCGCTATTTAAGCAATGATGCTGCCACCCGCGAGAAACTGGAAGCTCAAACCCAACCTCAAATTAGTTTTAATTATTTAGGACAATTTAGCGCTCCTACCGCGTTACAATCAGAATCAATGAAATGGGGGCTGGCCCAAGAATCCTCGGGCATCAATCACAGTCCCTTAGGGACTCGCGCTCATCTGCTAGATGTTAATGGATTAGTAGTTGAGAATCAGCTACAAATGGATTTCATTTACAGCGAAAACGTTCATCAACGAACAACTATTGAACATCTAGCTTACGCCTTCATTGAGGCTTTGAAATCGCTCATTGACCACTGCACATTACCAGAGGTAAAAGGCTACACTCCTTCAGACTTCTCTGCGGCTAAACTAAATCAACAACAGTTAGACAGTTTTCTTGCCAAAATCAAAAAGAATAAGTCTTAGTAGAAATAAATGACAGATAATACAGCAACAGCTTCTATACAACTTATGACTAAATTGAAGCGCTGGTTACAAAACCTCTTGTTAGTCTTTGGCGGAGTTGTTTTGGCTGTTTTGATAGTTGAAATTGGCTTGCGCCTGATTGGGTTAGGTCATCCCAGGTTTGATGATGTCGATGAATACAGAGGCTGGGCATACCGCCCAAGCTTCTCAGATTGGTATCAATATGAAGGAAAAGCCTACGTCCAAATCAATAGTGAGGGGTTCCGCGATCGAGAACACAGCAAGACAAAACCAGAAAATACGTTCAGAATTGCCGTGCTGGGAGATTCATTTGTAGCAGCCCAAGAAGTTCCATTAGAACAAACGTTTTTAAACGTTATGGAACGGAAACTGTGTAAAGATGAAGCTTTTTCTGGAAAGAAAGTTGAAGTGATTAATTTTGGGGTGCGTGGTTATGGAACAGCCCAAGAACTGATAACCCTTAGGGAGAAAGTCTGGCAGTATGCACCCGATCTTGTCCTGCTTGCTTTTTTTACACGTAATGATGTTACTAACAATTACCGATTTCCCGAGATAAAAGATTTTTTCAGACCCTATTTTATCTTTCAGGATGACAAGCTGGTTTTTGATGGATCCTTTGTAAATTCAGATGCTTATCGTTCGAGACTGTCATGGTGGACGCTAGCTTATGACACAATCCGAGATCGCTCGCGGGTCGTACAGATTATGTTCAAAATAATAAACTCTTATTCAGATCGAGTTAAACAACAAAGAGTTTTGACTGAAGGTATAAAAACGAGTGTTCTTGATAAAGTTTATAAAGAACCTGCTGATACTAATTGGCAAGAGGCTTGGCAAGTCACCGAAGAACTGATTAGGTTAATGCGAAATGAAGTGAGAGAAAAGGGAGCAAATTTTTTAGTTGTTACTTTGAGCAATCCCATTCAAGTCCATCCAGAGCCATCAATCCGCCAAAAGCTTATGCAAGATTTAGGTATTAGTGATTTGTTTTATCCAGATTGGCGCATTAACGCTTTGGCTGAGCGTGAGGGCTTCACAGTCTTAAATTTAGCTCCCTCTTTTCAGACTTACGCCGAGAAGAACAAAGTTTGTCTGCATGGATTTGACAATTTCGTTCCATGTTTTGGACATTGGAATGCTTTGGGACATCAACTGGCAGGAGAAATAATTAGCCAAAAGATTTCCGAAGAGCAGATAAAGCGCGAAAGTTTATGAACGAACAACTATTGAACTTCTGGCTTACGCCTTCATTGAGGCTTTGAAATCGCTCATTGACCACTGCACATTACCAGAGGTAAAAGGCTACACTCCTTCAGACTTCTCTGCGGCTAAACTAAATCAACAACAGTTAGACAGTTTTCTTGCCAAAATCAAAAAGAATAAGTCTTAGTAGAAATAAATGACAGACAATACAACAACAGCTTCTATACACCTTATGACTAAATTGAAGCGCTGGTTACAAAACCTCTTGTTGGTATGAAGGCCCAGTTGTTTTGGCTGCTGGGTAAGAGCATCTCAATCATGCTTGACAAAAGCATTTGAGAATCTGCATCATATAGTCATTGTTCATCGCAGCCCGTTTGATTTTTTGTCGCAAACTACGTTGCAGAGTTGTTTCACAGGTTGACCGCATTAAGTGCGATCCGTCTGACCAAAGCGAAGTTCTCGGGGCTATTCAACGAACGAATGGGACATTTCTCTTGATTGAAGGTCACATCTAAACTCCAATGCAGTTGGTTTTCAATGCCCCAATGTTGGCGAACTGCACGACCATTCCGCTTTAGCATCTGCTGGTAAAGAACTTAGGTAAAACTGCACCTCGCGTGTGGTTTTGTTCCAGAGATGACGCACTCTTTCTACGATAACGATAGTGTGCAGTCCAGCAAGATTGTTCTTGCTGGTAAAGTCCTCGGAATTGGGCAACTGATGCCGCCTTTGCTTTGCGAGTCTCGACGCTCCGGATGTCCCTTTTAGGTTCGGGAATTATAACTCATTTCAATCCCCTTAAATTCCTGAGTTTTTGCCGTCTCAAACCAGTCTTTCACTTGATGCTAGAAAGTGGGATGATTGCTTTTTAATGCTACGACATAATCCGCTTTTTTATTGTGAATAAGCCCAACGAGATCTGTTTGAGTTCCCATCGCATCAAGGGTAACGATCGCTCCGGCAATGTCAATTAATATCGTTTCCGGCTGCACTCCTTATGATAAGCTTTCGACACGGCGCCGTGCCTAAGTCCCTACAATCGATCGATTGTAGGGACTTAGGCACTCGCGGTGTCCTCCGTTTATATCATTCCGATGAAGAGCGGAATTGATATAATTCTACGAGGGCTGGAATTGCTGTGATTTCATTGGAATGGTCTTCTACTTTGACTTGCCCGAGGACTAAACGTTGTTCGCTCGCCCAAGCTGTCACTAAATGTATGTTTTTTAAACCTTTTTCTCGATTGTAGGAACCTCGCAAACTTTTGCCATCTATTGGGATCGCTTCTTCGAGGACTGAATCCATAATTTGTTGCAGCCATTGGGATAACTTCTGAAGAAAAAACTTTAGGGTCTAGCTTTTCACGCTCCCCGACGAAATGTATCGTCGCTGGGGATACCATTGGGTAATTTTAAAAATTCTTCACGCCCATTGCTGCTTGTTGAGACCGTAATTTTCGATGTCTTCCCACTCATCGGCTCCTGCGATCGCAGCTAGAATAGCGATCGCGAGAATCTCTTTGAGTAAGTGTTGTTTGGTTCGACTGAGATCTTGCACCATTCTCAATTAGCCGTAGGGGCGGGTTCGCCAACAGCCTTAAAGCTTGCAAATAGGTTCTATAAACCCGCCCGACCCCACGAAAAATCCTCTTATTGATATTGCTGCAAGATGTCAGGTTCGATCGACTCTCGGGTCTGGTATGTCATCACAATAATTTGATAAGCTCGCTTGTAAGTGTGGCATGGAGATGGGTTGTGACCTGTCGAGCCGGGCGTGATGATTTTGGCTCATTCACCACACGATCGAATCCTTTCCCCATTGATTTTTCCTCACCATTAGTGACACAGATCGAGCAGTATTAGAGAACCTATGTGACATCTTCACAGGCTGCGAGTCGTCAGCTCGTTGTCAGTCGATCGTCAAACGATATCAAATGAGTTCAAAAGCATCGCTACTGACAGGATGCTCTTTGAGATGTTGCCATTTTTGTCAAGTACAATTTATACCAAATTAGATGAGCTTACCCTACATCAGAAATCCTCAAGTAACTCCGATTGTTGTAAATTTAGACCAGTTTACTTACGACTATTTTAACATAAAAGATGAAATCAGCACTAGAGAAATCCCTACTTAAAAAGCTCACAATTGGATTCTGGATACAACCCTATCAGTTGGCTTCGGGCTGCTTGCTGGTATTGCACTTTGGGGACATTATGTATGTTTAGCGCTGAATTCTTCTCTGCGCGGTGTTGAAGCGGTTGCTATTGCTTATCTGATTTTTACTTTCACTTGGTTCGACTGCGATCGATACGCACATATTGCCTGTTGGACGATGAGTATCGCCGCAGTTAAATCTGCTTGTGCTACTCGTTTTTCTCGTTTCGGGGCAGAGTCCGGGCAATTACTAATTACCAATTAGCAATTAGCAATTACCGATTACCAAATCTTACATTTCCTGCATCAACCGCAAATAATTCTGCCGCATCTGCGTCATATTTTCCATCATTCTATTAGCCATATCTTTCTCAACATCGCTCATTTGCTGCCAAAATAAAGCCGATCGCCTCGCCATAATAGCTTCTTCCCAAAGCATCTCCAAAAGTTGCGCCGCCATGGGATTTTCAGCATCGATAATCCCGCACAATTGCTCGAAGGCCCGGTTCGCTTCGGCGTGACTGCCAACATCCTGAGCCAGCGTTAGGCATTTCTTGAGTTGTACGATCGGATTTTCAGAAGAGTAAGCCATAATTTCACTGAGATAAGCGACAAAATTTACACTGATACCTTTGAGATTACTAGAGTTGTGACACAGCCGTAGAGTTCCCTACATACCACCGCCAAGGCAAATCAATTCCTTGAGAAATCCCGATCCGCGTAGTTTGGACAAAATTTATTGTACCCTCCTCCACAGCTTGCTGAAAGTTATTGCTCCGGTGTTCCAATCGCAGCGATTGGCTTTCACCCAAAGGAAAACCGTTTAAAGTTCGATCGATCTTCAGTACCTTACACAGTTTCCCAGGCCCGGCGGCGAGACGCGATCGCTTCTTATCGGGAATTCCAGCGAATTCTTGGGGAACCGCATCTAGCTGCAAAGATCGAACCAACACAGCACTAGCAACTCCCTCTGCATCCGTCACCACGTTAAAACAGTGATACATCCCGTAGATTAGGTAAACGTAGCTCATACCCGCAGGCCCGAACATCACCTGATTGCGAGGAGTTCGCAGCCGATAAGCGTGACAAGCCGGGTCTCCCGGGCCGTAAGCTTCGGTTTCCACGATAATTCCCCGAATCGTCTCGCCGTCAGGAAACTGCCGCACCAGCGAGCATCCCAGCAAATCTGGCGCTACGCTGGTAGATGGCCGCGCCAGCCAAAAAGATTCTACAATCTGAGTATTTGCACTCACTCAACAACAGCAGGTAAATTATGGACGTTAAGTTAGTTTTAGCAGTCTTGACAGCAGTTTTCACCGTTTGCTGTCTGTTCTTCGGCACAAAAAACGGATTCTACGATACTGACAAGTATCACGGTAACGGTTCTGCTCACTAATTTTAGGCGATTGTTAGTTGCTTAAAAAAAACCGCCGCCTGTCAGTCAGGTGGCGGTTTTGTTTTGTTTTAGCGGAACAGTTGTCAAGCAATTATATGTCCTTGCGACCGCAACGCAGTGGAAGCATATGGAATTATTTATTGAACCGCTTTCGTCGCGTTAGCGAAGCGGCGCGTTAGCGCTAGTATGCGTTCGGCGAAGCCGTTCCCAAAGGGTAGGAAGAAAAGAGAAGAGAAGAAGATGATGATGATGAGTTCGTAACTGCGGACTTTATATGATGATAGGTTGTTTTATTTGCTAGTTTCTCTAAGGGTGAATTTTGCCATCTGGCATTTGAGCTTCTTGCAAGCTAGCATTTGATAAATCAGCGCATCCCAGGAGTTTGAAACGCATTGTCGCTCCTCGATCCGTTGCTTTCATATTGAAACCAGCTACTGCATTTTCTGGGTTATTCTGTTTGGTAACAGCGGTCACATTAAAATCCATATTGGCTTCTTTTTCATTAACTAGAAGGTTGAAAGTGATTCCGGCACAGCCCAAATCAGCTCCCGTCAGGTTGGCTCTATTTAAGTTGGCATTTTTGAGGTTGGCATAGGCCAATTTTGCTCCCGATCAGTTAGCACCTTCTAGGTTGGCTCCCTGCAAATTGACTCCTTGCAAGTCTAATCCTTTTAGGTTGGCATTGCTGAAATTGCATTCCGGACACTGTTTGGTTTGCAGCAATTCCTTGACTTGGTTTTGTTGATTGGAAAAAGTTAGATATTTGGCCGCAGTAAATACAACTGCGCTCGACAATCCAGCAGTAAATAAATTCTTTAATTTCATAAATATCCGAAAAGCTTCGGGGGCTTTCTATCGCGGTTAATATATTTCTACAATAGTGCGATCGACCTCTCCTGAATTTCCAAAACAAAATTGTCTGCATCTGAGTCAAGCAGTCCGGCACAATTAAACACCGCTGGACTTATATATAGCCTTTTTCAGATAGATGAGGTACAAGTTTAGATTTTAGATTTTAGATTTTAGATTTTAGATTGGGGGATTGAGGAATTGTTAATTAATTAGTAAATACCTCATCTTTATGAGAAGCGCTATAGCAGCAAGCGTCCAGACGGTTAGGAAGTTCTTAATTGCTCAAACCCTTGCTATTATCCTTTCTTCCTTCTTCTTTCTTTTTACCCGCTCAGCTTCGCCGCGCACTGAGGGCAGTCAAAGTGTCAAAGGGCCTTCTTCTTCCTTCCTTCAGCTCTAAATCTCTCCTTCTTGTCCTCGCCAGTGCTGCTTTGAGTTTCGGACTCCCCGCGTCCGTCTGCTTCACTTCCCTTCGATTTGTCCCCAAACGGAATTTATTCTTACCCGAAGGCGGGCATTTGCATATACCTGCGGATATAAATAAAATAAACTTTATTTATATCCCTGGAATGAGTAAGTCTTCTAGAAAATTGAGGATAATTAAACAGAAACGCAATACCGTACCTGCGCTGTTAAGTTCTCAGCAACTACTTTTTTTGTCAAAATTGCTTTGAGAAATTAATTTACTCTAAAAACCGTTGGCAGCAGCTCAGGTTCCTCAACCTCGCCATAACACACTCTACCTATAATCCCGACAATTCGGAGCGGCAATGAACACAATCAAACCCGAACCCAAAAGATCGCGCTTCATGGCTCTGCTGCTGACAACGCTGCTGACATTTCCGTTTATGAGTGCTTGCGGTTCTAGCCAGCAAAGTTCCGCTCCTCCGCCTCCTGTTGATGACACTCGCGCTGGAGGAGTGCAAACTAATCGCGCCCCGAGTCCTTCGCCACAAGCAAAAAAAGGATTGAGCAATACTCAAAAAGTAGCGATTTTAGCAGGAGCAGCAGCCCTTTACTACCTCTACCGCCAGCACCAAAACAAGCAAGAAAAGGGGCCGCAGGGAAAATATTACCTTTCCAAAAATGGTCGCGTTTACTACCGCGATGCCCAGAATCGCGCTCACTGGGTAACGCCCCCGCCTGAAGGAATTAAAGTTCCGGAGTCCGAGGCATTGCCTTACCGCGAATTCCAGGGGTACAACAACCAAACTACCGGTCGAGACCTTACTAGCGTGCCGGAAGCTACAAGTCCTATTCCAGCACAATAGCCTAATCACTTGAGATTTTAGATTGCCGGTTGCGTGATTTTCAATTAAATCTGGGATTCCCAATCTAAAACAGCCATTTTTCAACACATAAAAAAGAGGAACTTTATCATGGTAGATGGATTTTTCCGGAAGTTAAAAGATGCGGTCGTCGGGTCAGACAGCGAGCAAGTCGATCCTGACGGCAATTACCAAGATCCCTCAAACCCCGGACCCTACGGCAACGCGCGTCCGGCCAGCGAAGACCCCTACGGCGACCCGGCAGACTACGGAGAGTACGGCAACCTGACTCCGGCGAGCGAAGACCCCTACGGCGACCCGGCAGACTACGCCGGTACCGACTACGGAGAGTACGGCAACCTGACTCCTGCCAGCGAAGACCCTTACGGCGACCCGGCAGACTACGGAGAGTACGGCAACCTGACTCCTGCCAGCGAAGATCCCTACGGCGACCCGGCGGATGAGGAAGGGTTTAGTTGAGTCAGTTGACTAGAAAAATTACCTGGTAAACAACAGCACCCCTGCGGGGGTGTTTTTTTGGGGAAATATCACGAGTGAGCGAAAGATGAGCCGAAAAGGGAACTCTTGAGGCAATAGAGATTCTGAAACCCTTAACGGACAAGAGAATTATTAAACGGAGAGGGTGGGATTTGAACCCACGGAACCTTGCGGTTCACCTGATTTCAAGTCAGGCGCATTCGACCACTCTGCCACCTCTCCGGGCGCATACATTAATTTATCATACCAGCAAAAGTCTCTAACTACAAATAGCCGCAGATTCAGTGCGCCGATAAAGAATTTGTTCTCTTTCTACCGCGAAATCTTGCCCTACCCATACCAGAGACACTTCCGACACCGATCCATTTTCCAGCAGGACGATCGAGAAATTACGCAATTTCGAGCACTCTCTCTCCACAATTCGCGGCACGCTGGCCGCATTCAAATAAACTGTACCCTCCGCACTCACCTCCAGCGACTTCCGCAACTCCTGCTTTGTGTGCCGCAGTTTGTGGTGCATATGACCAAAAGTTACCAGAGGTACGTGCTTCCCAGAACTCTTAGTTCGATCGATCGCCTCCCCAAAATCCGGGTCGCCCCAATCCCCTCCCAACGGCTTCCAATCTCGCCCGCAGGGGTCTTCAGGAGCCTCTCCTAACCCCGTCGGACCCGTGTGACCCAAAAAAATCACATTTTCGCAGTCCGCCTTTGCCGCAGCTTCTGCAATGCGCCGCGCCGACTCTTCAAAACTCTCTACCCCAAACCATTCCGAGTAAAAATCCCCGTACTTCCACTCCGAACCCCCCCAAGTAAACGGGCGGCTTCCCACCACAGTTACGCCCAATTCTGGAAAATCCCTTTTCCCGTAACCGACGTGAGCTTCTCCCATTAAATCTAACTGCTGTTTCACCCAATTTTCTCGAGTGCGATCGTAAGGGCACTGACTGCGACCCCACTCCGTCGCCGTGTACCAAGCATCGTGGTTCCCAAACACCGCTGCTTTCGGAATGTCCAATTGGGCGATCGCCCGCACCACCTCCACCGACTCATTGCCAAAATCCCCCACAAACAGCACCAAATCAACGCCCAGATGCTTCAGGGCCTCGCCGTCTTCAGGTTCCCACAGATCGTGAACGTCCCCCACCACCGCAATTTTGATAGATTTAGCTTGATTCATGTGATTTGTCATGTGCGATCGATCCCTAGCCCCTTCTTACTCAGCATAAGAAACAGCGACCAATTTTTGCACTCTCCCGCAGCATATTTTGCATTTTAGATTTTAGATGTGAGATTTGCTCCACTTTCTTCATCTTTTACTCCTAAGCGCAAAAATCCTCTCTCCCCATTGACATTGGAGGCGATTGCCCTGAAGTTAAGCCCGTTAATTACCGACTGCAACGCCCTAATACCATTTTTCTAAAGTTATGCTAGAGTTACCTGAAAAGTAAAGGAGAATATTAAAATGTCTGGGCGTCCTC